>JAUPMA010000312.1 GCA_030836935.1 Pseudomonadota bacterium
TGTTATCGGCTTGTACAACATTGCCATGCAATGACGCAGAAAATCGCGCACTGGATTCATACGGAATGCTGGCCAGTTCCGGAAAATCCAGCAAGGCCTGGCCACGACTGATGCCAAGATTGTGTGCCATCACCAGCAATGCCGTATCAATACTGTCGCCGTGCCGCACCCATTCACCGTTACGCTCGGCAAGCAATCCCTCATTGGTCAGTGTCATGGCCAGGGCCAGCCGTTTGAATTGCTGCAGAATGTCCGCATTGAATATTTCGTGCAGCTTTACCTGCATCGGCATTTCAAGCAAAACCGTGTGCGGCAAATCAAACGCCGGTTGCTGTGGCAAGGCAATTCGCTGCACCACGATTTCATTGCGCGTCAATGTGCCGGTTTTATCACTGGCAATCAGCGTGCAGGAACCGAGCGCCTCAACCGTTACCAGCTGCCGTGCAATTACATGACGTTTTGCCATGCGGCGAATCGAAACCGATAGTGCAATGGTCATAGCCACCGGCAAACCTTCCGGAATCGCCGACACCGCCAAAGCAGTTGCCAGCATGAAAACTTCAAACCAGTGCATGCCCTGATATAACGTAATAGCTGCAAATACAATGGTTGCAAAACCCATCATACCCGTAAGCCGAAAAGTAAATTTTTCCATGCGTTGCAGCAACGGTGGTTTGGCGTGTGTACTGCCCAGTACATCCCTGGCGATATGACCGAGTTCGGTATGCAGTCCGGTCGCCACCACCACACCCAGTGCACGTCCACTGACAACCAGCGTGCCGGAAAACGCCATATTGACGCGATCGGAAAGCAGCGTGTTTTCATCCAGTACAGCGTCGGCATTCTTTTGCTCGGGCAGTGACTCGCCCGACAACAGGGATTCATCCACGCGCAAATTAAATGCTTCCAGCAAACGCAAATCTGCCGGTACCTTGTCGCCGGATTCAAGCAACACAATATCGCCCGGCACCAGCTGATCGGAATTGACAATGTAGGTTTCTGCATCGCGCATCACCCTGGCCGTGGCCGTAATCATGCTTTTGAGCGCAGCGGCGCTGTGTTCCGCAGAGCGTTCCTGGATGGCGCCTATGGTGGCATTCAGAAACAGAACCAGAAAAATAAAACCGGCATCCAGCAACTCGCCTGCACTCATGGACAACACCGCCGCCAGCAGCAGCACATAAATCAGCGGGCTCAGGAATTGACGAAGGAAAATCAGCAGGAAAGATTTATGTGGCGGCGCTGGTAAACTGTTCGGTCCGTATTGCGACAAACGCGTTGCGGCTTTGTCAGCAGACAAACCGCTATCGCTGCTTGAAAATTCATCAAGCACTGCATGGGTTGTCAAAGCATGATGTTTAGCCATTTATCTGTTGCCAATATCATCTATGTAGATGCGCCTTCAGGCGCACAAACCCACCTGGTGAAGGCGCAGTTTTTTCAGAGCGTGTAGTGCGCCTGAAGACGCACCTACAACAGGTTAATCCTTTCTCTGTGACCTCTGTGTCCTCTGTGGTGAACCAGCTTTAAGCCGTAATCACCAGATGCGTAATCTCGCTCGGCGCCAGGATACGCAATGGCGGCCCCCAGTAACCGGTACCACGGCTGACAAAAATCTGTCTGTCCGCATCATGCTGATACAAACCGGCAAGATACGGCTGATCCATCATCACCAGAATACCAAACGGAAATATCTGCCCACCATGGGTATGGCCGCTCAGCATCAAATCGCAGGGATAATCTGCAATGCGCTCAATCGTCTTCGGCTGATGCGCCAGTACAATAGATGGCAATTCCGGATTCATGCCAGCGTAAGCCTGTGCCAGATCAGGCGGCAATACGTTCATGCGTTCACCAATCAAATCGTTGATGCCGATCAAATTGAAGTGACATTCCCCATTCCGGCAAATCACGTTTTCGTTGAGCAGTGGCTTGATGTTCAGGGTGCGAAGGTATTCAATGGTTTCCTCAACGCCATGAAAATATTCGTGATTACCGGTAATGAAATACACCGGCGCCTTCAGGTTCTCTAACGGCTGCAAATCCTGTTTGATGTGTTCTATCCGCAAATCAACCAGATCACCGGTAATCACCACCATGTCGGGCGCTAACGCATTAACGCGCTGCACCATGTCTTCCATGAATTCACGGCGAATGGTGCGGCCAACATGCACATCGGAGATTTGTACCAGATTGAATTCGCGCGCCGAGAAATTTTTAATCTTCACCTGCACACGATTGATGTCCGGGTACTTCAGACCTTGCGTCAAACCACGCATTAAATACGACATGGCCGCAATCAGGATGGTGACATCAAATATCACCTTGATGAACTTGCGCCGTTCCTGATCAAACGGCACATGTTTTGAAGCCGTCATGGTCAGATCATAAAACGTCGCGATAACAAAAAAGACAAAGGTGAAGCCGACAGCGGTACTGGTCACCAGCACAACCATGGGCTGATTGGTCATAAAACCCATTGCCGCTTCCGTAACAAACACCAGATTACCCAGCATTAACAATACCGGTATCACCAGCGCATACCGGCTGAACGGCAACGACAATTTTCTGAAAAAACGGCGGTAGCTGTAATAATTCAGCGCCGCCATCACCAGCAGGAAGATCGAAAAGAAGATTATGAAACGCATGAACATTTACCTTCTTTTGCAGGGTGGGCAAGCTTCAACTGCCCACCGATTCATAAATCCGCGTGGGCAGATGAAGCTTGCCCACCGTACACTACTGTCCACAACATAAATTATTAAAAGATAAAGTCCGCAAATGCACGCTAATAAACGCAAATACGGCAAAATATTTTGTCTTTTATTAGCGTGCATTTGCGTTCATTTGCGGACTAATTCTTTTTCGGCTCTGTCGCGGGCATGGCCCGCTCTACAGTAATCCGGATTATTTCTGCCGGCGAATCTGTTTCAGCAAATATACTTTCGAATCATGCGCCGCCACCACCACCGCCGGTATGGTTAACAGGGTAAATATCGTTGACACCATCAAGCCCCAGCCCAGTGCCAACGCTAAAGGTGACACAAACGGGTCCATGCCGCCCCATCCATAAGCTGTTGGCAATAATCCCAATACCGTTGTTGCCGATGTCAGCGTTACCGCGCGCAAACGCCGTCGGCCAGCCTGTCTCACGGCATCTACCAGTTCCACACCTTCCTTCACTGCACGCTGTATGAATTCCAGCAAAACGAGCGAGCTGTTAACTACCACGCCAGTGAGCGCAATCATGCCGAGGCTAGAGAAGAAAGACATTGGCATCGGTTTCCAGAAAATACTGTGCAAATAAAAACTGACAATAATGCCCACCATGCCAAACGGAATGGCCAGCATCACAATCAGAGGATAACCAAGGTTATTAAACTGAATGGCAAGAATGAAAAATATACCCAGCATCGCAAAGGCAAACGCCAAAACCAGGCTGATGAATGATTCCTGGTTTTTTTCCTGTTCACCGCCATAATTTACCTGGATAGTATCCGCCGCATCACCTTTCCATTGCGGTTCGGCGGCTTTCACCTGTTTGTTCAACTCAACACTGGTAATCTCATCTGCATTGATATCGGCTACCACATTCACGATGCGAATTCCTTCCATGTGACGAATAGTGGTATAGCCAGGCTGTTGTTCAAAGTGCGCAATCTTGTGCAGCGGCACCAGACCATCACGCTTGTTCGGAATCTGGATATTACGCAACTGTTTCAGTTCAGCCGCACCCTTGTCCGGAAAGCGGATGGTGACATCAATTTCTTCCGTGCCCTTGCGCACATACGACACAACCAGACCACCGACTGCTGCACGAACCTGCTGTGCCGCTGTTGCCAGATCCACGCCGGCATAGGTCGCCAGTTCCCTGTCAAGCACAACATGAATTTCATCATCACCGCGTTTCAGACCACTATCAATGCTGGTAACACCTTTCACGGTTTTCAGGTATTCCATCAGATTTCTTGCTGCCTGCTCTGCCAGCGCATCATCATAACTGCTGATTTCCGCTTCCAGTGGCCTGCCCAGCGGCGGGCCAGGGCGGATTTCGCTGAATGAAATATCGAATTCCGGATATTTCTCCGGCAGTGTTCGTGACAAGGCGTGCATGTCACTCAGCGCATCATGTTCCGGGCGTGACACCGCCGGTTCGTATATAACGCGGATCATGCCGTACCTTGCTCCCCGCTGCGTCAGCGGATCACCCTCATCCACCGATACATCACCACTCTTCAATAATGTAGCCTGCAAATATTCCGGATTGATTTCTGCGCGCATGTCGCGATCAATATCGCGCAAGTGTTCACGCATTTTTTCCAGGCTGGTGCCAGGTGGAACGGTGACACGCACAATGAATTCATCGACACCTACCGGCGGGAATAACTGGAACGGTAATGTTTTCGCCAGCATTAACGAAGCCAATAAAACGGCCAATGAGACAACCACCGTTGTCCAGCGAAACCTTACTGCGCGATCAAGCAGCCAGCCATAGCCGTTTTCAAAAGCTACCAGCCAGGTACGTTCCGGCGGATGCTTGTTGGGATTGGTAAAATGCGCAACGTGACTGGGAAGAAATAAAAATGATTCCATCCATGACAACACCAGCAGGGTAATCACCACAATCGGAATGGCAACAATGAATTTGCCGATAATTCCCGATACAAAAAACATTGGAATAAACGCAACAATGGTTGTCATGATGGTTGCAGCCACCGGCGCCATCATTTCCATGGTACCTGCAACAGCTGCGTCCTGCGGATTCTTGCCGCGTTCCATGTGCCAGGTGATGTTTTCACCAATCACAATGGCATCATCCACCAGCATTCCCAGCACAATAATCAAACCCATCATGGAAATCAGATTAAGCGTCAGGCCAAAAAAATAAAATACAGATATGCCTGCCATGAAAATAATTGGCAGACCCCAGGTAGTGGTCATGGCCACGGAAAAACGCAAAAACAGCAGCAGCGATACAAACACCAGAATCAGCCCCATCCAACCGTTGCTGGTGAGCACACCAAGACGCATGCGTGTAAAGCGCGAAAAATCCTGAAAGGTTTTTACTTCAATTTCCGCACCATAACGGCCGGGAACGGTATCAAGATAGGCCTTGACTTCATCCACTGTCCTGATGATGTCTGCATCCGAACGTTTCAGCACAATCATCGACACAGCCTGCTGGCCGCGCACGTCGTTGTATTGCGCCGCTTTTGCCAGCGACTCCTCAACCTGTGCCACATCACCCAGCGTCAGCACATCACCGCGCTCATTGGCACGCAGCACCAGGCTTGCTGCATCTTTTGCATTCACAAATTCGCCAACTATGCGCACCGACTTCTGGCCATCCGGCGTATCAATATCTCCACCGGGAACATTCAGATTCCAGGCCTGCAATGCCTGCGCCAGATCACGCACGGATACACGTTCCCTTGCCATGCGTTCTGGATCCGCAATTACACTGATTTCCGCCTTGCGTTCACCCAGTATCACCACCTTGGCAACACCTTTTACGTTCAGCAAATCATCCGAAATATTGTCGCCAAGACGTTTCAGTTCCAGATCCGATACCGGCGCCGTCACCGCCAGGCGAATCACCGGAAACACCGAACCATCAACTTCAGTTACAAACGGATCATCCGGCAAATCCGCCGGCAATTTTGCCCTTTGCACCGCCAGCTGCACTTCACTCGACAAGCGCTCGCGATTGTTCGCATCCGGATCCACTTCCATGGTGATGCGTCCGGAACCGGGAAACGACATTGATACCATGGTGTCAATACCATTCAATGCGCGCAATTCCTGCTCAATCGGTGTAATGATCAGCTGTTCCACTTCCTGCGGCGACGCGCCGGGATACACCGCATCAACCTGGATCTTGTCCAGGTTCACATTGGGAAATGCTTCGCGCTTGATCAGCACAAATGAAGTTACTATACCAACCACAAGCAGAAATACGGAGATCAGGTTAATAACCAGACTGCGGTTTACCAGATAGCGGATAATGGATGTCATGTTGTTACCTGTATGTTCAGTGCGAAGCTATTCGCACTCTTGTTTGTTTCGTAGATAAGTATTTACAGGGTAGACACGTTGCATGTATCCACCCTGCAATGGAGAAAATTATTCCACCTTCACTGTCTTCCAGATGTCTCCAACCACCAGCTGCAATCTCTGCGCGCGCCGCTGCAATTCAACA
>JAUPMA010000313.1 GCA_030836935.1 Pseudomonadota bacterium
ATTTTGTGATGCCGTCCTTGAGTGATGTAGATGGCCTGAAACCAACCGCCTCGCTCAAGCTGTCGATATCAGCATAGGTTGCCACTACATCCCCATCCTGCATCGGTAAATAATTTTTCTTTGCTTCCCGTCCTACGGCCTGTTCAATGGTCTGGATGAATTCCATTAATTGCACCGGCTGGTTGTTGCCGATGTTGTATATCTTGTAAGGCGCATAACTGAATGACGGATCGGGCGCACTGGTGTCAAATGTTTTATCGCCCTGCGGTATTTTGTCGAGCACTCTGACAACGCCTTCAACAATGTCGTCAATATAGGTGAAATCGCGTTGCATTTTTCCCTGGTTGAAAACATTAATGGCTTCGCCGCGCAATATGGCGCCGGCAAACAGGGATGGAGACATGTCGGGACGACCCCATGGGCCATACACAGTGAAAAAGCGCAAACCGGTTGTAGGCAGGCCATATAAATGACTGTAGGTATGTGCCATCAGTTCGTTGGCTTTTTTACTGGCGGCATACAAACTGACCGGGTGATTCACGCCATCGTGCACACTGAATGGCATTTTGGTATTGGCGCCGTACACACTTGAACTGCTGGCATACACCAGGTGTTCTACTTTTGTATTGCGGCAGCCTTCAAGTATGTTTACAAAACCAACCAGATTGCTGTCCACATAAGCATGCGGGTTTTTAAGTGAATACCGCACACCAGCCTGCGCACCAAGATTGATAACACGGTTGAATTTTTCTTTTTCAAACAGTGCTGCCATGGCCGGACGATCAGCCATATCCATTTTTACAAAAATAAATTTCTTGTAACTTTCAAGCTGTTTCAGCCGGTCATGCTTGAGCTGCACATCGTAATAGTCATTGATATTGTCGATACCCACAACATCATGGCCATTTTCCAGCAAGGCTTTGGCGGTGTACATGCCAATAAAACCCGCTACACCTGTTACCAATACTTTCATATCACAATCTTTCCGTTAATTTCGTCCAACGCACGCATATTCAAAACCATTTGCGCGCATGGCGGCAGGCTCGTACACATTGCGTAAATCAATAAATTTGTTGCCTTTCATCAGTGATCTGACCTTGTCCAGATCAAGGCCGCGATACTGATTCCATTCTGTCATCAGTACTATGGCATCTGCGCCCTTGATGGCCTGATAAATGTCATCGCAGTACTCAATTCCTTCTGGCAAATATTTCTTTGCTTCATGCATGCTGGCCGGATCGTGCGCCTTTATTTTTGCACCCTTATCTATCAGTCCGGGCAGAATTGAAAGCGATGGCGCATCGCGCATGTCATCGGTTTCCGGTTTGAATGCCAGCCCGAGTACAGCAATTATCTTGTCATGCTCGCTGCCGCCAAGTGTGTTGCGGATTTTTTGCAGCATGCGTGCCTTTTGTGCTGAATTCACTTCAACCACAGTTTCAACAATACGGCACGAGGCACCATTTTCCTGGGCAATGCGCACCAGTGCCAGCGTATCTTTTGGGAAACAGGAACCACCATAACCGGGACCTGCATGCAAAAACTTTTTACCGATACGTCCATCCAGTCCCATGCCCTTGGCTACGGCATGCACATCTGCTCCGATTTTTTCACATAATTGTGAAATTTCGTTGATGAAGCTGATTTTGGTTGCAAGAAATGCGTTGGATGCATATTTGATCAGCTCAGCGCTTTCAAGACCGGTTACCATAATCGGTGCTTCTATCAAATTAAGCGGGCGATAAAGTTCGCGCAAACGCGCTTCGGCTCGCGGACTTTCGACACCCAGCACCACGCGATCAGGACGCATGAAATCACCAATGGCTGAACCTTCGCGCAAAAATTCCGGGTTGGAGGCTACATCAAAATCCGCCCCGGGATTGGCTTTGCGAATAATGCGTTCCACCTGGCGTGCAGTGCCTACCGGTACCGTTGATTTATCCACTATCACTGTATAGTCATTCAGATAAGCGGCCACTTCTTCTGCTGCGGCATATACATATTGCAAATCGGCATGACCATCACCGCGACGAGTGGGTGTACCCACAGCAATAAATACCAGATCAGCATGTTTCACTGACTCTTTCAGTTCAAGACTGAAATTCAGCCGGCCAGCCCTGACATTGCGCGCCACCAGATCTTCAAGGCCAGGTTCATAAATTGGAATCTGTCCTTTCAGCAGCGCATCAATTTTTGATTTGTCTTTATCGACACAAATAACATTGGCGCCGAATTCGGCAAAACAGGCGCCGGAAACCAGGCCAACATATCCTGAACCAATCATTACTACGTTCATTTTTTTTCCTGTATCTGGATATACGAAACTTTGTAAATAAAAATTGCGTGTCCTGTTAATCCGGATTCATCAGACATAATTGCCGGCAAACAGATTTTCCTGATAAACCCGAATCTCCCGGTGTACGGAAATATATGCGCAGCAGGCAGTGTGGAGCGGAACTGGCTTGGTATGCAATTGGCAGATGCGCTACGCTTATCCGCCCTACTTCCATCTTTATTCCTGCTTGATCAGAGGCCCCTATAGCCCGGATATTCCACCAAAAATGATGGGCGGTAAAAGCGTTCGCCTAAAGGCGAACCTACAAAAGCAGGCATTTCCCTGTAGGTCGGCCTTCAGGCCGACGCTTTTCTTCAGGGTACACATTGTGTCTTAATGAATGCCGATAACTTTTATCCCATTTGCGCTTTTATTTTCGTTAAATTTTTTGCTTTTGATGAAATATTCAGGCTAGCTTCTGAACCAGCCTGGCAATGATTTTTTACTGATGCGATCAAGAAATTTCGAGAACCGGCCTTCCTTCAATTCCACATCACCATAATCA
>JAUPMA010000314.1 GCA_030836935.1 Pseudomonadota bacterium
GCATGGATCTCGCGCGCATCCCCGACATGCTCGAAACCTACGGGCGCGACGTGGTCTTTCTCATCGGCGGTGCCCTGCACCAGCGCGGCCCCGACCTCACCGCCAACGCGCGCTATTTCCGTGAGCTGGTTGAGCGCGTTTAGTTATTTTTTCAGCGATTCAACAACCAGCATGATTTCCACGTTTTTTGCCGATTGGCCAAGAATGGATTGCCGTTGTGCCGGATTCCTGCCTGGCATGTTTTGCCATGCTTGCGCAACGCCAGCGCATGAAGGAATTGCTGGTGAAAGAAGAGAGTAATCAAGGTTACAGTCTTGCGTGATCCTAAGCTGCTCCTGGATTGTGTGCTTGCCCATTCCGGACACTCAAGATTTCATTCTCATTTCGGTAAATTTTCCAAAGCCATCGCATCGCAGAAATGGCCCCTATCAAAATAGGTGCTCAAGATTCCCGATAACAAAACTTTAGCCATGGCCTATACAATGCCTGCATGTGGGGCGCCCCCAGTAAATTAATCTAACCGCTTGGGTTTAGTGCTACTATGCCAACAGTCCTGATAATCCCGGGAATGCGGGTCGTGATCTACCCAAACGACCATCGTCCTGCGCATGTTCATGTGATCAGTTCTGATTGCGAAGCTGTATTCAATCTTCGATGTCCCAAAGGGCCGCCTGAGTTGCGCGAGAATTATGGCTTTTCCCGAAAAGACCTGGGGAAAATCGCTGACAGGCTGATCGTTGAGTTAACTGTATTGTGTGACAAGTGGAAAAACATTCATGAAAATTACTGATGAAGATTTTAAAGCCGCGAATCGCAGAGCGGCAGCCAAGCAAGCCGCTTTTCCTGCCGTGGTGGCCATTCGTTATGATCGGCGCACAGCCCGCTTGTTTATATCCCTGGCATCCGGTCTGGATCTGGCATTCTTTGTTAAAGATATCAAGGAATTAGAAGGCGCGCGCGCTGCGGATTTTGCAACGGCTGAAATATCACCCTCCGGTATGGGCGTTCATTTTCCGCGCATGGATGCCGACATCTATGTGCCTGCATTGCTGCAACAGTTTGTATCCAAGCGCTGGTTGGCTTCCGAAATCGGCAAGCTGGGTGGCGCGGCAACCAGCGCTGCAAAAACACAGGCGGCACGCATGAATGGCAAGTTGGGTGGGCGCCCAAAAAAGACAACAGGCAGCGGCAAAACAACAACTCATCGTCAGTCAGCCTGATTTCAAAAATTCCAACTGTTACTGAATGTGTAAACCCCGCCTGCTAATTTAGGGATCATCGGGTCGGACTCGATGATTTTCTATTTTTGTTTTTTCTTGGCCGCAACAACGTCTCCCGGTATCGCCGGGCGTGGGCTTTGTGATGCCTGCTTCTGGGAAAGAATTTGACCGCTATTGATGCTATCAAAGGCAATTCAAGAAATACAAAACGTCTGCTGTGGATGAAAACTCAAATAATTTTTACAAATTGCTGAATGGCCGCATTTGATTGGAAAGACGATATATCCGTTTCTCCCGCAAGCCAACCAGTATGAGCACATCTTTTGTATCCACGCAGTTAAAATAAATTGGCCGCCGTTGTGATGGGTTTTGGCGATCCGCTGTGTGGGCAACAAAACAGCGTGTTGCCCACCTTGCGGAAATGATCCTTCCGGTTTTATTTCTTGATGCCTTCAACTACCAGTGTCATATCAACGGTTTTTGATGACGGGCCAAGATTGTAATTCATGCCAAAGTCACTCAGTGTAAGTGTGGTGGTGCCGGTAAAGCCGCGACGATAGCCGCCCCATGGGTCGGCGCCGGCGCCTATCTGCTGTACATCAATCGAGATGTTTCTGGTGACGCCATGCAATGTCAGATCACCTTTCAGTACCGCCTTGCCGCCTGCTGATTCGGTGTAGGAGGTGCTGACAAATTTTGCGGTGGTGTATTTTTCAACATCAAAAAAATCCTTGCCGCGTAAATGTTTGTCGCGTTCGGCGTGGGCGCTGTCGATGCTGGCCGGGTTGATGTCAACTGTGATTTTTGAAGCGCCCGGATTTTTTTCATCATAGGAAAATTCGCCGCTGAAGTTGTTGAATCGGCCAATTATAAAGCTGTAACCAAGGTGGCTGATTTTGAACTGGATGAAGGCATGGGCACCTTTGGTGTCAATGACATAATCAGCAGCGTGTGCGGGCAGGGCAGAAGCCGATAACAGCAAGGTGGCCAGTATGAATTTTTTCATGTGTAGTTCCTCGGATGGTTTATTAAAGTCTTTCATTACTTTGAATGAAAATTTATCTGGATGATGCGGCTGCCTTGCGAGCAACCCCTTGCATCCCCCACTCTCCCGGCAATTGCTCCATGCATTGCTCTACCTCCTGCATCCGTGCAGTCGTCCCGCAAGCGGAGAGGGGTCACGGGTTGAGCATGCGTTTGAGTGTGTTATCGCGATCAATGAAGTGATGCTTTAACGCACCGGCCGCATGTATTACAGCCAGTGTTATCAGAGAAACCGCCAGTACAAAATGCACTTCGCCGGCGATGTCTTCCTGATGCTGGATGCCATGCAGGGTTGCCGGTATTTCAAACCAGCCAAACACCTGCACGCCGCGGCCATCGGCCGTTGAAATCAGGTAGCCGCTGATAAAAACAGCAAACAGCAGAATATACATAACCGTATGCGCAATATGCGCCGACTTTATTTCCCAGGTTTTATGGGTCGGTAAAACAGCCGGCACCACATTCATCCGTCGCCACACTAACCGTAATACCGTTGCAATCAGCAGCAACACGCCAAGGCTGCGATGAATGTCGGGTGCGGTGCGATACCAGTCGTCGTAATACGTCAGTTCCACCATCCATAAACCCAGCGCAAATAATCCGCAAATGATCAGTGCCGACAGCCAGTGAAACAAAATGCTGATCCAGCCCCATGATGTGTTGGTGTTTCGCCAGTGCATGCCGGACTCCGGTGTGACCGATCTTGCCGTAACGGTGGATGTCGCGGCAGTCTTTGTGTACATAGCTTACCGTTGCCAAAATAAGAATAAACTGTCATATAAAGAAATAACTGTTCAGGAAACAGGAACAATGGATCGCTATACAGAAATGCAGATTTTTGTACGGGTGGCGGAAAGCGGCAGCCTGAGCGCAACCGCCGAACGCATGAATATCGCCAAGTCGGCAGTGAGCCGTCGCCTGGCGGAGCTGGAGTCGCGGCTGGGGGTGCAACTGCTGCACCGCACCACGCGGCGCATCAGTCTTACTGAAAGTGGCCGTCACTACTTTCAGCAGGCGCAGCGCCTGCTGGCCGATCTTGAGGAAGTGGAGCAATCGGTTGCCAGTGAGCACACCCATTTGCGCGGCCTGCTGCGCCTGGCGGTGCCGTTGAGTTTCGGTATCAGGCATCTGGCGCCGCTGTTCGATGAATTCATGCTGCAACATCCCGATGTGCAGCTGGAACTGAATCTGGATGACCGCACGGTGAATCTGCTGGAAGAAGGGCTTGATCTCGCGATTCGCATCGGCATGCTGGCGGATTCAACCTTGATGGCGCGCCGGCTGGCGACGGTGCAGCAGATTGTCTGTGCCAGCCCGCAATACCTGGAACAATTTGGCGAGCCGCATTCTCCTGAAGAACTGAAACAGCATGCCGCGCTGAATTACAGCAATGTGCCGGAATCCCAGCTTTGGCAATTCAGTTTGCCCGGTCACAAAACACTGAACGTGCGGCCACGGGTGCGGATGCGCGCCAACAATGGTGATGTGCTGTTGCAGGCGGCGATTGACGGGCTGGGAATTCTGGTGTCACCGGATTTTATTTGCCGTGACGCCATCGGTCAGGGTCTGCTCAGGCCGATGCTGTCGGACTATCCGCAACCTGATTTGCATGTCTATGCCATCTATCCCGCGCAACGGCATTTGCCGCGCCGGGTGCGGGTGCTGATTGATTTTCTGGCTAACAAGTTGCAAGTAGCAAGGAGCAAGTAGCAAGGCAAGCTTTTGCTTGCTACTTCAAAAGCAACATCCATACTCAATGCAACAAAATATGCGTGGCTTACTGAATGACGGCAAGTGAAAACACGGAAAACAAACCACCGGTGTGTGGCCTGGTCATGGCCGGCGGGGGTGCGCGTGCGGCGTATCAGGTCGGTGTGCTGAAAGCCATTGCCGAAATGATGCCCGAGGGTTCGGTCAATCCGTTTCCGGTGATTTGCGGCACATCGGCCGGGGCCATCAATGCCAGCGCGCTGGCGGCATTCGGGATCAATTTTCACGATGCCGTGCGGCGGTTGCATTTCATCTGGAACAATTTTCATGTGCATCAGGTGTTTCGTTCCGATGCACTGGGCATAGCCAAAACCGGTGCGCACTGGCTGGCGGCGCTGGTGCTGGGCGGGTTGGGCCAGCGCAATCCGCGTTCTTTGTTTGATCGCACGCCCCTGCGTGAATTGCTGCGCAAATATCTGCCCCTGGAAGGCATACAGCGTTCGATTGATCAGGGTGCGTTGCATGCGCTGTCGATTACCTGCTCCGGTTACGATTCCGGTAAATCAGTAACCTTCTTTCAGGGCAAACACGGCATCGAGGGCTGGGATCGCGCACGCCGCATTGGTGTTCCGGGTGTGATCCGGCTGGAACATCTGATGGCATCATCCGCCATTCCGTTTATATTTTCTGCCGTGAGGATTCGCCGCGAGTTTTTTGGCGACGGTTCAATGCGGCAGGATGCACCGATGAGTCCGGCATTGCATCTGGGCGCAGAACGGGTGCTGGTAATTGGTGTGCGCCCCAAGGAAAAAGTGCACAGCAAGCGCGTGTCCACAACAGGCTACCCGTCACTTGCACAGATTGCAGGACATGTACTCGATAATATTTTTCTTGATGCACTGGAAACCGATGTTGAACGCCTGCGCCGCATCAACAATACCGTGAGCCTGATTCCGTCGCATCACCTGAAGGAAAAGGGCGTAACCCTGCGTCAGGTGGATGTGCATGTGATTATACCCAGTGAAGACCCGGGCGTGATTGCCGCCAGACACGCCCATCACATGCCGGCAGCAGTGCGATTTTTTCTGCGCGGCGCCGGTGTGTACAAAAACAAGGGCAACAATTTATTGAGTTACCTGTTATTTGAAAAAGCCTAGACCCGTGAACTGATAGCCCTGGGTTACAAGGATGTGATGGTGCAGCGTGATGTGATTGCGAAGTTTTTGGGGTTGCCGGAGGAAAGCAGGCTGAAGGCTGAAGGCTGAAGGCTGAAGGCTGAAGCAAAAAGCTTTTTGACGCAGAGGCACAGAGTCGCAGAGCTAATGACGTTATCACCTCTGCGACTCTGTGCCTCTGCGTCAAATCTTTTTATTCGGTCTTAATAAATTTTCGCCTCACCCTCAGGCCGGGTTCTGAAAAGTTTGAATGTCCAGAAATATTCAGCCGGGCATAAACGCACCAGTTCTTCAATCGACTGATTCATTTTGGTTGCATCAATCAGATCATCACCCTGCGGAAAATTTTCCAGCGCCGGCAGTACATGCACAATGTATTGATGGGTTTTGTCGTCATAACAGCCCATCAATGGCAATACTTCGGCATTGCAACTTTTTGCCAGCCGGCCCAGTACCGGAATGGTGGCTTTGGCGTGGCCAAACAGTGGCGCAAATATCGAGCGTTCGCGCCCCAGATCTTCATCAGATAAATAAAACATGACGTGACCGGCGCGCACGTCCTTGATGATGGGGCGCAAGCCGGCTTCGCGGCTGTAAATAATGGTGCCGTAACGGGCGCGGCCTTTCACAATAAAATAATTGATCAGCGGATTTTTCATCAGCTTGATCGGGCCGCTGACCGGATAGCGCATCAGAATGGCTGAACCGGCCGCATCCAGTCCTACGCAATGTCCGGCCATGATGATGACCGATTTGCCGCGCGCCAGGGTATGTTCAATATGTTCCTGGCCGCGCAATATAATGCGCTGTTGTAAATATTTTTTTGATCCCCACCATACCAGACCCAGATGCAGCACGCTGCGCATTTGTGCGCGAAAATGTTTGCGCAAAATCTGTTTGCGTTCTTCTTCACTTGATTCAGGAAAGCATAGTTGCAAATTGATGCGTGCAATGCGGCGACGTTTGGCGTTGATGTTGCGGCCCAGATCACCGAGTACATTGGCGAGTGCATCACTCCATGAAATTGGCAGCAGATAAATCAAAAACAGAAACCCGATCATCAGCCAGGTTGCCCAGTAAGCCGGGCCGAGAAATGCCGGCCTGAACGGATTGGCGAGTACCAGTGAACTTTGAGGTAATTTTTTTTCAGTCATGTTTATTCAAAGTGGCAAGTGGCAAGGGCGAAGTTGCAGTCAAAAGCTTTTCCTTGCTGCTTTAACCTTTCAACTTTGTACTTGTTTTTATTTCCGCCAGAACGCCGGCATCAGCAACACCAGCAGCGTGAATACTTCGAGCCGTCCCAGCAACATGGCAAAAGATAAAACCCATTTGGCAAAATCGTTGAGATTGCCAAAGGTCGAACTGACATCGCCCAGTCCGGCGCCCATGTTGTTGAGGCAGGCGGCCACCGCAGAAAAGGCTGTTACCTGATCCAGTCCGCTGGCCATGAGCAACAGCATCAGGATGGCGATCACGGTTACATAAGCCGAGGCAAAACCCCAGACTGCATTCATGATGTCTTCGGATACTGGCGACTTGTTGATCTTGACCACCACCTGCGCACTGGGGTGAATCAAACGCAGCATTTCGCGGCCCCATTGCTTGATCAGCAGCAGCACGCGAATCACTTTCATGCCGCCACCGGTTGATCCGGCGCAGGCGCCGATAAAACTGGAAAATACCAGCATCACGGCGAGAAACCCCGGCCAGGATGAATAACCGTCGAGAGTAAGGAGGCCGGTTGTGGTCATGATGGATACAGCGTGAAAAATACCACTGCGCAGTGCATGTTCACCGCTTGCTGTGCCGGAGAAATACAGAAACATGACGCAAATCAGCGCCATGGAAAACAGCAGCATGAAATAGGCGCGAAACTCTACGTCGTGGGTAAACGGTTTTACGCTGATACGGCGAAATGCAATGAAATGCAGGGCGAAATTGACGCCGCCGAGAAACATGAAGACCACGGTTACGGCTTCGATGGCTGGGTTGTTGTAATGACCGATGCTGGCATCGTGGGTGGAGAAACCACCGAGAGACAAGGCGGAGAAAGCATGGTTGACGGCATCAAATAACGGCATGCCAGCGAGCCAGAAACTGAGAATGCAGGCAATGTTCAGTGTTAAATACACATACCACAATGCCTTGGCCGTTTCGGTAATGCGCGGCGTCAGCTTGCTGTCTTTTACCGGCCCCGGTGCTTCCGCCTTGTAGAGCTGCATGCCACCAATGCCGAGCATGGGCAGGATGGCGACGGCCAGAACGATGATGCCCATGCCGCCGAGAAAATGCAGCTGGCTGCGGTGATAGAGAATGGCATGCGGCATGGAGTCCAGGCCGCTCATGACCGTAGCGCCCGTGGTGGTGATGGCAGAAACTGATTCAAACACTGCATCCACCAGTGGCATGTTCAGGGGTGAATATAAATACAGCGGCAAGGCGCCCATCGCGCTACCCAGTGTCCAGAACATGACCACCACTACGAAGCCGTCACGCAAACGCAATTCGGTTTTGATGTGGCGCACCGGCAGCCACAAAACAATGCCGGTCAGTAAGGTGCTTAAGTAACTGATGAAAAAAACTGAACTCGCGCCTTCGGCATACCACAGGTCAATCAGCATGGGCGGTACCAGTACGATGCTGAACAGCATCAGCAATATTCCGGTTACGCGCTGGATGACAGTGAAATGCATGGTTGTTAAGGCTGAAGTAAAAGCATGTGGACACAGAGGCACAGAGGCACAGAGGACGTTAATAATAAATCTCTGCGTCTCTGCGTCTCTGCGCCAAA
>JAUPMA010000315.1 GCA_030836935.1 Pseudomonadota bacterium
AAGTATCATAATTACAACAACATAGATGCAAATCAACAAACAACACGTGTTGTTTTGATTGAATGAATTCAACAGTTATCAGAGCTTGTTAAATCATTGTTTAATTTATGTAATGATTTGGCAGCTGAAAAAAGTTTGGGTGCTTCTGCGGTGTTTGTATGCATATCACAAACCCCTTGAGCCTTAATCCATGACCCAGGAACTGTGTAGTCCGGCACTGTGTGCAATACCGTCACGAACGGGAAGCCTGATGAGCTGGCGCATCGTCCCACTTGAACCACTGGTTCAAGGGTCGTGAAATTTGCTACGGCATTTGCGGTTGCACCCTCCTGAATATCCTGCATGCAAATCACCTCTCCTGATCGCGCTCAACTTCGCAAAATAATTCGCCAGCAGCGCCGTGCATTAACCGCACATGCACAACATCTGCATGCACAAAAACTCGCAGAAAATCTTTGCCGCCACCCCGCCTTTCGCAATGCCAAACGCATAGCATTTTATTTACCCGAAGACGGCGAAATTGATACGGCGTATCTGATCGAAAGAGCCTGGCGTTACAAAAAGGAAGTTTATTTGCCGGTGTTACCGCCATTCGGCCATTCGCTTTTTTTCGCACCTTATACAGCCGGCAGCACACTGCAAGCCAATCGTTTCGGCATTGCGGAACCGCTGTGCCAGCCGCATCACTGGTTGCGTGCGCGCCAGCTGAATCTCATTTTATTGCCGCTGGTTGCATTCGATAATCACGGTAACCGGCTTGGCATGGGCGGCGGGTTTTATGATCGCAGCCTGGCCTTTACGCGCCATCGCAAGCAATGGCACAGCCCGCATCTGATAGGACTGGCGCATGAATTGCAAAAAGTAGAACAACTGTCATGCGAATCCTGGGATGTGCCACTCAACATGATTGCTACCGAGAAAAACATTTACCGATTTTGAGTGACGAAATGAATTACTGGCTCATGAAATCTGAACCGGATGTATTCGGCATTGATGATCTTAGAACCCGCCCGCAACAAACCGAACACTGGGATGGAATACGCAATTATCAGGCACGCAACATGATGCGTGATGAAATGAAAAAAGGTGATCTGGTTTTTTTCTACCACTCCAACACCAATCCCGTTGGCATTGCCGGCATCATGAAAATTGCGCGTGAAGCCTACCCGGATTTCACAGCACAAAATCCTGACTCAAAGTATTACGATCCAAAAAGCAACCCGGATAACCCACGCTGGTACATGGTGGATGTGAAATTCGTGCGCAAATTAAAGAGTGTGATTACGCTGGAAGAATTGAAACAACATGCTGACGCACTGGGTGACATGGCCTTGCTGCGCAAGGGCAACCGGTTATCCATCAATCCGGTAACAAAAGAACAGTGGGATTATATTCTGGAACTGGAATAAAGAATTGACGCAGAGAATCAGAGACACAGAGTTTTTATTAAGAATCTCTGCGTCTCTGATTCTCTGCGTCAAATATTTTAGAGCTGAAACTCGAATCATCAGGACAAGAATAGTTTATACACCGGATTATCGGTTTCTTCCCACCAGCGATAACCCAGCTCATCGAGAAATGTTTTCAATTCCTTGCGTTCCGGCAGCGACACCTGTAATCCGACCAGCACACGACCATACGCCGCGCCGTGATTGCGGTAATGAAACAGGCTGATGTTCCAGCGATTGCCGATTTGAGTTAAGAAATTCAATAAAGCACCGGGACGTTCCGGAAATTCAAAACGATATACCACTTCATTATCAACACCCGGTGCATGACCGCCCACCATGTAACGCACATGCATTTTGGCCATTTCGTTATCCGTCATCGCCACCACCGGATAACCTTCGGCCTGTAATTTATTCACCAGTTGCTCAAGTTCGGCCGCGCCTTCACTTAACTGGATGCCAGCAAATACATGCGCCTGTTTTGAATCTGCATAACGGTAATTGAATTCGGTAATGCCGCGCTTGCCAATGGTTTTGCAAAACCGGCGAAAACTGCCGGGTTGTTCCGGAATTGTGGCTGCAATCAAGCCTTCGCGCTGTTCACCCAGCTCGGCACGTTCGGCAATGTGGCGCAAACGATCAAAATTCATGTTGGCGCCGGAGTTGATGGCAATCAGGGTCTGATTACTTGCCTTGTTACGCTCAACATATTTTTTGATACCGGCAATACCTAATGCGCCCGCCGGTTCGGTAATCGAACGGGTGTCGTCAAAAATATCTTTAATGGCTGCACAGATTTCATCCGTCGTAACGGTGATCACTTCATCCACGGTTTCTTTTGCAAGACGGAATGTTTCGCGGCCAATCTGTCGCACCGCCACGCCGTCGGCAAAAATTCCCACCTGATCCAGCACCACACGCCGTTTCTGCTTCAATGCCTCGGCCAGACAGGCGGCATCTTCCGGTTCCACACCAATGATTTTTGTTTGTGGCCGCAAATACTTCACATAAGCCGCCACGCCGGCAATCAAACCGCCGCCACCAACCGGAATAAAAATGGCATCAATTTCTTCTGCATGCTGACGCAGGATTTCCACGCCAACTGTACCCTGTCCGGCAATTACATCCGGATCATCATAGGGATGAATAAACTCCAGCCTGTCTTTCTCGGCCAGCACCATGGCATGTTCATAGGCTTCATCATAGGTATCACCATGCAATACTGTTTTAGCGCCCAGCGCCTTCACCGCATCCACCTTGATACGCGGCGTGGTTTGCGGCATCACAATCACTGCCTGCATGCCCAGACGCGATGCCGCCAGCGCCACCCCTTGCGCATGATTACCGGCCGATGCCGCAATTACACCCTTGACCTGGGTCTTGCGTGATAACTGGAACAGCTTGTTATAGGCACCGCGCAATTTGAATGAAAAAACCGGTTGCAGATCCTCACGCTTCATCCAGATATGGTTTTGCAACCGCGCTGACAGCCGCCGCGCGTGCTCCAGAGGCGATTCAATTGCCACGTCATAGACGCGGGCGCTGAGGATTTTTTTGGGGTAC
>JAUPMA010000032.1 GCA_030836935.1 Pseudomonadota bacterium
CCGGTATTGGGTGCGTGACCAATGGCAATAAACACGCCGGTGACATCAATATTTTTGCTGCTGCCATCTTTTACATTCTTGATGCGAATGCCGTTAACGCCGCTTTTGTCGCCCAGCACTTCATCCAGTTCGCTGAACCATTCGATTTTCACATTGCCGTTAATGGCGCGTTCTTTCAAACGGTCGGCCAGAATTTTTTCGGAACGGAAACTGTCGCGGCGATGAATCACGGTGACGTGGCTGGCAATGTTGGCGAGATACAACGCTTCTTCCACCGCGCTGTTGCCGCCGCCAATCACGGCGACTTTCTGGCCGCGATAAAAGAAACCGTCGCAGGTGGCGCAGGCGGACACACCCTTGCCCTTGAATTTTTCTTCAGACGGAATGCCGAGATATTTGGCGCTGGCGCCGGTGGCAATAATCAGTGCATCGCAGGAGTATTCACCGGAATCACCAATCAGTTTAAACGGCTTTTGTTTCAGTTCGGTTTTATGAATGTGATCAAAAATAATTTCGGTACCGAAACGCTCGGCATGTTTTTTCATGCGCTCCATCAGTTCCGGGCCTTGCACACCGGCATCGTCGCCCGGCCAGTTGTCCACTTCGGTAGTGGTAGTGAGCTGGCCACCCATTTCCAGGCCGGTGATCAGTACCGGTTTGAGATTGGCGCGTGCCGCATAAACCGCGGCGGTATAACCGGCGGGGCCGGAACCGAGAATCAGCAGTCGGCAGTGTCTGGTGTTGCTCATTGAATTCTTCTCCGTAAATGGCGTGGGCGTAAAAATAATGCCGCTATCTTAACAAACTATGAACCGTGTTGAGCCCAATGCCATTAAGTTAAGGTGTAGGCGCGCCTTCAGGCGCACAAAACAATCTGAAAAGGCGCCATTCTTTCATGGTCTTTTGTGCGCCTGAAGGCGCATCTGCAACAGATTCATCCTTAACTTAATGACATTGGGCTTGAGCCATAACATCCACGTGGTAAACCGTGTGGCATGTTTTACACTTGTATCAAACCATAATGAGATGACTGACATGAAAATCGGTGTGCCAAAAGAAATAAAAACCCTTGAAGGCCGTGTAGGCCTGATTCCGGCAGCTTGTGCCGATTTGATCAAGCAGGGCAATGAACTCTGGGTGCAAAGCGGAGCCGGGTTGCTCAGTGGTTACAGTGATGAAGATTACACGGCGCAGGGTGCGCGCATTGCCGCCGATGCCGCCGCGTTATACTGCGAGGCGCAGCTGATTGTTAAAGTGAAAGAGCCGCTGGCTGGTGATCTGCAACACCTGCAAAAACATCATCTGTTGTTTTGTTATCTGCATCTGGCAGCAAATGCAGCTCTGGCCAAACAGCTTTGCCAGATCGGCCTCACTGCCGTGGCTTTTGAAACCGTCACCGATCACCGGGGCCGCTTGCCGTTACTGGCGCCGATGAGCGACATTGCCGGGCGCTTGTCGGTGCAAATCGGCACTCATTTATTACACAGCCCGCAGGGTGGCCGCGGCCTGATGCTCGGTGGCATGGCACTGGCCGATCGTGGCCGCGTAGTGGTACTGGGTGTTGGCCGGGCGGGCGGTGCGGCGGCACGGCTGGCCAGCGACCTGGGTGCGCGCGTCACCGTGTTCGATAAAAACCCGTTGCGGCTGGAAGAACTGCACAACTACTCGCCCAACATTGCGGCGCTCTACGCTTATCACCACACCATTGCCGAAGCTGTATCCAAAGCTGATTTGCTGATTGGCGCCGTGCTGCTGCCGGGCCTGCACGCGCCGCGCATCGTGACGGAAGCGATGGTAAAAACCATGCAGACCGGCAGTGTGATCATGGATATTTCAGTGGATCAGGGCGGCTGTGTCGAAACCATCCATGCTACTGATTATGCCAATCCCACTTATGTGCAACATGGCGTGGTGCATTTTGGTGTCACCAACATGCCCGGCGCCGTGCCGCGCACTTCATCGCAGGCCTTGTCGGCCGTCATCACGCCTTATGTGCAACGCCTGGCGACACCCGGCTGGGCACTGGAAAAGGATTTGCAAAACGGCATCAACATCCGCGATGGCAAAATTGATAATCCGCTGATTGAACAGGCGCTGGCGTAAATCACAATGGTTGTTGATTGGCGGCTTAGCAAATAATTGCTCATGTTTGTCTTGAGTGGGTGCGGACGAATTGTGGTTGTGTAGGTGGAGGTGGATTGGCTGCTTGCACCGCAAAGCTGCCGCTCAACTGAAATGGTTAGATCAGTCCAATCAACCCATAACGGTCATTTGTGTGTCGCGCGCACACTACTTGAATTTCTTAATAGCGGACCTTCAGAAAACTCTGATATACAAAGGTCAACGGTGAATAAAAGCGCCCACGGATGTAGGCGCGAATAAATAATATTGATCAGACTTCGGTCTGTTCGGCCATCTCCAGCGCATCATCCACTTCAATGCCCAGATAGCGCACGGTACTTTCCAATTTGGTATGGCCCAGCAGTAATTGAATGGCTCGGATGTTTTTAGTGCGTTTATAAATCAACGTGGCTTTGGTGCGACGCAGTGAATGCGTGCCGTAGTCATTGGGATCCAGGCCGATTTCTTTCACCCAGGAATCAACAATTCTGGCGTATTGTCGGGTCGAAAGATGCGGCGAATCTTTGAGGCGCGATTTGAATAAATAATCATTCCCTGTCAGCTTGGCCTGAGTAATCCAGCTTTTGATTGCATCGCGTGTCTGTTCGGTAATCTCAAACTGAACAGGCTGTTGCGTCTTTTGCTGCATCACGATGGCGCGTTTGGAAATTTGTGCGCCATGCGAAACATCACGAACACATAACTTCACTAAGTCGCAACTGCGTAATTTGCTATCGATTGCCAGATTGAATAGCGCCAGATCACGAGTGCGGTTTGAAAGCTGCAATCGTACTCGAATAGCCCAAATTTCCTTGAGTTTGAGCGGTGGTTTTTGGCCCGTGAGCTTGCCCTTGTTCCAAGGGGCGTGATCATAGGGTGCACGGGGATTGTGGGTGAGATATAACATACGGATTCCTCCATCTATATGAAAGAATCTCAATTATTAAACATCTTCAGAAGTGTTTGGTCACGCAACCTGATGCATGCCCAGAGCATGTAATACGCGTCAGTAATTGATTGGGTATTCAAAATATATGAAACAATAACTTGCGGATCAGTTGATTATTAGATAACTCTAATAATCATGTTATTTAAACGTCGGTCAGAAAAATCCGCTAAAAATTCATTGCTTGCTTGCTTGCGCTGTTGCTGTTAGTCTCAGCTGCAATTATAAAAAGGCAGCTGTACATGCCTTCATAACAACAATGGATTTACGTGCAAGGGATTTGTGTGTTGTGCCTTCCTTGCTAACCACGCCAGTTCTACACAAATACTGATCAACAACATTGATCATGTTGTTTGTTGTGCTCGAAAAACAAATGAAAACGAGGTGGACCATGATCAACGCCAAAACTTTATCGCTTGCCGGCATTCTTTTGATTGGATTATCGCAGGGCTGCACCATGGTGCAGACGTATCCGATCGCAGCACGTGCG
>JAUPMA010000316.1 GCA_030836935.1 Pseudomonadota bacterium
TTGTTTTCCAATGTGCGTGTTGAAGAATACTCGCTGCTTGATTCGTCAGTAGTTTTACCGGATGTGGATGTAGGCAGAAACTGCCGCATTCGTCATGCTGTGATAGACAAGGGCTGCATTATTCCGGACGGGATGGTAATTGGTGAAGATGCCGAAGCAGATAAAAAACGTTTTTACGTTACGCCAAAAGGCGTGGTACTGGTCACGCCGGAAATGCTGAATCAGGAGTTGCATCATGTAAGATAAAAGCAGGTTAAAGTTTAAAGCTTAAAGTGCAAAGGAAAAGCTTTTCATTTGTCCCTTTAAGCTTTGAACTTTAAACTTTTATCCGAATGCAAAAATCTCATACGTCCCAGAGCAATATTTAATGGCGAATAAACTCAATGTCGTGCTGTACTGGCACATGCACCAGCCGGAATATCGTGATATCCGAAACGGTGTTTATCATCAGCCGTGGGTGTATTTGCATGTCATAAAGGATTATGTGGATATGGCTGTGCATCTTGAAGCCAATCCGGAGGCGCGAGCGGTGGTGAATTTTGCCCCCATCCTGCTCGAGCAGATTGACGATTACGCGCATCAGATAAAAGGATTTCTCGATGAAGGTGAGGGACTGCGCGATCCATTGCTGGCTGCACTTGCCGGGCCGGTTATCAAAAAATATCCGGAAAACTGGTTGCGCCTGATGAAAGCCTGCCTGCGAGCCAATGAAATCCGGTTGATCAAGCGATTCAAGCAGTATGCATTGCTGGCGGACATGGCGCGCGCGGCAGTAGATGATCCCGGCATTATTTGTTATTACGATGAACAATACATGGCGGATTTGCTGGTGTGGTATCACCTCGCGTGGATGGGTGAAACCGTGCGGCGTGATAATCCGCACATCAAAATGCTCATCGACAAGGCGTGTGCCTACACGCTGCATGACCGGCGATTATTGCTGGAAATTATTTATGATCTGATTGCCGGCGTAGTGCCACGCTATCGCATTCTTGCGGAGCAGGGACGAATCGAATTATCCATGACACCCTATGCACATCCCATTGTGCCGTTGTTGCTGGATATGGACAGCGCGAGCCAGGCCATGCCGGATGCGCACTTGCCGCTGGTAAAAAAATATCCCGGTGGCGAAGATCGCTGTCACTGGCACATGCAAAAGGGTATGGATACTTTCAAGCATTATTTTGGTTTTTTCCCCGCAGGTTGCTGGCCTTCCGAAGGCAGTATCAGCGGCGAGACTGTACAGTTAATGCAAAAACACGGTATTCAGTGGCTGGCCAGTGGCGAAACCGTGTTGCGTAACTCGCTGCATAAATCCGGCATTGAAACCAATCACTGTATCCATTCTGCATACCAGTATCGCAATGCCGCACCGTACTGTTTTTTTCGTGACGATGGTTTGTCTGATCATATCGGTTTCAAATATTCCGGGTGGCATGCGGATGATGCGGTGGCCAATCTTCTGCATCATCTGAAAAATATTGCGCAGGCATGCAATGAAAAACCGGACGCAATTGTTTCCATTATTCTCGATGGCGAGAATGCATGGGAATATTATCCTGATAACGGTTATTACTTTCTTACGGCCCTGTATCAGGCGCTGTCGGAACATGAGAATCTGAAACTGACTACCTATGGTGAATATCTGCAAACGCACAAGCAGGCAGTGCGGTTAACAGAACTGGTTGCAGGCAGTTGGGTATATGGCACATTTTCTACCTGGATTGGCAGCACGGATAAAAATCGCGCATGGGATATGCTGGCCGAAGCCAAGACGGCATATGACCATGCCATGACAGCCGGAAAATTGCCGGAAGGCATTAAACGCAAGGCGGAAAAACAGCTGGCCATTTGCGAAGGTTCTGACTGGTTCTGGTGGTTTGGTGATTATAATTCAGCTGAAACTGTCAGCGCATTTGATGAACAGTTTCGCATGCATTTAAGTAATCTTTATTCACTGCTTGGCCTTGAACCGCCGCAATATCTGTCGCACGCCTTTTCGCATGGCAGTGGCACGCCGGCCATGGGTGGCGTGATGTTGCCGGGCAAGCAGCAGTAACAACATGCAGAAAAAAACATCCAGCGCAAAGTCGCAAATATGCAAAGGTTTTATGCGTGCTTTGCAGCCGGTGAATAAAAATCGATCAATAAATGAAAGTAATTAATTATTAATATGATCACCGAACAGCAAGCGGACCAGACTTTTTTCGGGAAGCGCCGTGCCGGTGTATTGTTGCATCCAACTTCCCTGCCGGGAATTTATGGCAGCGGTGATCTTGGGCACGATGCCTATCGTTTTGTTGAATTTTTGCAGGAGTGCGGTTTTTCGGTCTGGCAAATGTTGCCGCTGGGGCCAACTCATGAAGATGGTTCGCCTTATCAAAGTTTGTCGGCGCATGCCGGTAATCCTTTGCTGATCAGTATTGACTGGCTGGTTGATCGTGGCTGGCTGAATTTGCAAAAAATTACTGTTGCACCGGGTTCCAGTGAATTTCGCCGTCAGTGTTTGCTGGCTGCATTTGAAGTATTTGAGCAACAGGCAGCCGCCGTGTGGAAACAGCGTTTGGCTGATTTCTGCCAGCAGCAATCATGGCTGAATGATTATGCTTTGTTTATGGCCATTAAACACGAACAATATGGCAGGCCCTGGATGCAGTGGCCGGTGGCTTTGCGTTCACGCGACAAAAAAACATTAAAACAGGTCGCAAAAAATCTGGCACGTGATATTGCACGTATCGAGTTCGAACAATTTGTATTTTTTACGCAATGGCATGAAATCCGTGATTATGCCCGGCAACGCGGAGTACTGATGTTTGGCGATATGCCGATATTTGTCGCGCACGATAGCGCGGATGTCTGGGCACACAGAAAAAATTTCATGCTGGATGAAACCGGCGAGCCGGTACTGGTTGCGGGAGTTCCGCCGGATGCCTTTTCCGCAACCGGGCAACGGTGGGGAAACCCGCTTTACGACTGGGCTGCCATGCAGTCGGGTCAGTTTGACTGGTGGCAGGATCGTTTCAGAACCCAGCTTGAATTATTTGATTTGATACGCATCGATCACTTTCGCGGATTTGAAGCCTGCTGGCAGATACCGGCGCAGGAACAGACTGCCGTGCATGGCGCATGGGTAAGTGTGCCGGGACGTGATTTGCTGGAAACCGTGCGCAATAAATTTCCGGGTCTGGTGCTGGTTGCCGAGGATCTGGGGGTGATTACGCCTGAAGTGGATGCGTTGCGCCGTGATTTTTCCCTGCCTGGTATGAAAATCCTGCAATTTGCTTTTGGAGGAAATGCCGATAATCCGTATCTGCCGCACAATCATGAATTACTCAGTGTGGTGTACACTGGAACGCATGATAATGACACCACGCCCGGCTGGATTGAGTCCATGCCGGATAATGTACGCCAGCATTTTCTGGAGTATTCCGGCTGTATGGAGCGTGATGATATAACCTTGCTGAAGCAGGTTGTTGTCATGGCGCTGGCATCGGTTTCGCGTCTGGCCATATTGCCGATGCAGGATATTCTTGAACTGGATTCGCAACACCGCATGAACACGCCAGGCACAACTGAAGGCAACTGGCGCTGGCGGTTTGACTGGCAGCAATTGCAGCCAGCCATGAGGCAGAAAATGCAGCAACTGTTGCGACTTTATGGCAGGGTTGTGCCATAGTCGTCCCAGCAAGGCAGGGATCGAAAAATGAAATGAAACATAAAATGTAACGACTTTCCTTGTTACGTTAAACTTTAACCTGGCTACCGGTATTCCTATGAAAGAAACTATTTACGAACTTGAAGTACGCCCCAACATCCCGTCTTCACTTTCGGGATTGAATGATCTGGCGAGTAATTTGTTATACAGCTGGGATCGCAACGCACGCGGTTTATTTTATCGTCTGGATCATGTTCTGTGGGAACAATGCGATCACAATCCAAAACTGTTTCTGAACCGTATTTCGCAGCAATTGCTGGAAGAAGCGGCGGAAGATCATGTGTTCATGGAAGAATATTCGCGCGTTATTTCAGCTTTCAACACCTATCTGAACAAAACGACAAGTGATGAAGTAGAAAAATATCTTGATCCTGAAAAGGACCTGATTGCCTATTTTTGTGCCGAGTTCGGTTTGCACGAGAGCTTTCCGATTTATTCAGGTGGTTTGGGTATTCTTGCCGGCGATCATTGCAAGGCGGCAAGCGATCTGGGCCTGCCGTTTGTAGCAATCGGTTTGTTGTATCGTCAGGGTTATTTCACTCAAACCATTGACGCCAATGGCCAGCAGATTTCTGCCTATACCCGAACCCGTTTCAGCGAATTGCCGATTGAACCGGCTGTTGATGCGGAAGGCAATCGTATTGTTATCAATGTCGAAATGCAGGGCCGTACTGTAAAACTGCGCACCTGGCATGCGCGGGCCGGTCACATTGACATGTACCTGCTGGACAGCAATCTGAGTGAAAACAGCGAGGAAGATCGCCAGATAACATTTCAATTGTATGGTGGCGATATTACTACGCGCATCCAGCAGGAAATTGTTCTGGGAATAGGCGGCGTGCGCTTGCTGCACAAACTGGGATTAAAGCCAACTGTCTGGCATATCAATGAAGGACACGCGGCTTTCCAGATACTTGAACGCAGCCGTGAACTGGTGGAAACCGGCATGGATTTCAATTCGGCACTGGAACTGGTTGCATCCGGAACGGTATTTACTACGCATACACCGGTTCCGGCTGGTCACGATATTTTTGATGAAAAACTGATGAGCAGCTATTTCGGACGTTATGTCGAACAGTTGCATCTGGGTTTTCATGATTTCATGCAACTCGGTGCGTCGCCGGTTCACAGCAGCAGTTTCAACATGACTGCCCTGGCATTGCGCGGTTCGCGTTTTCATAACGGTGTCAGCCGCATCCACGGTGGCGTGGCATCAAAAATGGAATCCTATGTCTGGCCGCAAATTCCGCAAGAAGAAAATCCCATGACGTACGTTACCAACGGCGTGCATGCGCACACCTTTCTGGCGCGTGAATGGGTAAATCTTTTTGATATGCGTTTTCGTGAATGGCGCAACAAATTGCTGGATGAAAATTACTGGCAATGCGTGGATGACATTCCTGATCACCGCTTCTGGAGTTTGCGTCAGGAACTGAAAACACAGATGCTGGAAGATGTATATCGCCGCACCTTGCGCCGTTATCGCCGCAATGGTTGCAACGAGGCGCTGATTCGCCGCGTCACGCAATACATCAATAAACCCGAAGCCGATGTGCTGGTGCTGGGTTTTGCGCGCCGTTTTGCAACCTACAAGCGCGCCACCCTGTTATTTTCCGATCCGCAACGTCTGGCCAGAATCCTGAATGATCCGGATCGGCCGGTGCTGCTGGTTTTTGCCGGCAAGGCGCATCCAAAGGACAAACCGGGTCAGGAACTGATACGCGCCATTCATGAATTTGCGCATCGTCCGGAATTTATCGGCAAGATAATTTTGCTGGAAGATTACAACATGGCCATGGCGCGCCGCCTGGTGACGGGCGTTGATGTGTGGATCAATACGCCGCAATTTCCGCTTGAAGCGAGCGGTACATCGGGACAGAAAGCTGGCATAAACGGTGTGCTGAATTTAAGTGTACTCGATGGCTGGTGGGGTGAAGGCTACAACGGCAGGAATGGCTGGTCTATTACGCCACATGGTGAAAACGTTCACGCTGATTTGCGTGACCGGGAAGAAGCCAGTGATTTGCTCGATATACTCGAGGACGAAATCATCCCCATTTTTTACAACCGGGCTGCCCAGGGTTTTTCAAAATACTGGGTGAAACTTTCAAAGGCTTCCATGAAGTCGTGTATTCCGGCATTCAATTCTGCGCGCATGGTGATGGATTATGTGCGCAAGATGTACACGCCCGCACGCAACCAGTATGCACGCATGCAGGCCGGCAATGCACAACCGGCAATCGAACTGGCGCGCTGGAAAAAGAAAGTGCGTGAACACTGGCACCAGGTGAAGATTTCACGGGCTGATGAATCCTGCGCCACCATCACTGCGGGCGCTTCGCTGCCCATACACATCAAGGCGTACCTTGATGGGCTGACGCCCCAGGATGTGGCAGTGGAATGCCTGGTCGGCAGTCACGATGACGGCCAGTTTGTGATCAGGGAATGCCATCACCTGAAATACGAACGCCAGGAGGGTAACGACCACCTGTTCTCGCTGGACCTGCAACCGGGCAGTCCAGGCATGAATTACTACAAACTGCGTATTTATCCCTATAACCGGCTGCTCAGCCATCATCTTGAGACTGGCTGCATGATTTGGTTATAACCCCGGCAGGGGCAGGCCTTGTGCCTGCCCAATAACATTCGGTACATGCCTGAAACAGGGCAGGCACAAGGCCTGCCCCTACGTAAAGCTTGCTAGTCTTATCCTTCGAAGGCAAAATGCGCCCCTCATTTTCTGATTCACTCGACACCTCAAGGGGATAAAACATGAAACTTATTCTGTTAGGCGCACCCGGCGCCGGCAAGGGCACTGTAGCCAAACTGCTGACTCAGCTCGACGGCTCGGTACAGATTTCTACCGGCGACATTCTGCGCGCGGCAGTGGCGGCAGGTACTGAACTGGGCAAGAAGGCCGAAGCGGCAATGAAAGCCGGTGACCTGGTTTCTGATGACCTGATCATGGGCATCATGGGCGAACGCCTGAAACAGGATGACTGCAAAAAAGGTTATTTGCTCGACGGTTTTCCACGCACCATTCCCCAGGCTGAAGCACTGAAAAAACTGCTGGCCGGCATGGGCGAAAAACTGGATTGCGTAGTGAATATTGATGTACCGCGCGACGTAATTCTGGATCGTCTTACCACACGCCGTACCTGCACCAAGTGCAATGCCATCTATAACGTCAAGTCCAACCCGCCGAAGAAAACCGGCGTGTGCGACAAGTGCGGTGGCCCGGTTGTACAGCGCGATGACGAAACCGAAGCGGCCATCAGCAACCGTCTCGATGTTTACAACCAGAAAACAGCACCTCTGGCAGGTTTCTATGAAAAGGAAGGCCTGCTGATGAGCGTGAACGCTACATCATCCGAAGCTGTGATCAACGCCATCAAGAAAAGAATCGGCATGAAATAACAGCCATGCTGTTTTGAAATGTGCGTTACAGTCACAAAAAAACCCGACCGGGAAACTGGCCGGGTTTTTTTGTGGCCTCTGTTTCCTGAAATTTCTTTTGGTGTTGTGATTTTCTCCGGTATCCCGTTATTTTCATGCCATGAAAAGAAACATTTGCTTGGCGTCAAATCTTTTGATTTTGAGTTTTTCAACAGGCTGTTAGTAAGTCAGCCGGCAAACAACAAATACAGAAGCCAGAAATTGCATGCCAGAAAAAGTACAGCCAGGATTTGCCAGAAGCGTAACGGGTTTCTTTCCAGTAACGGAATGTGCTGGTGCATCATGGATTCATTGGGGTGGGTGAGATCATGAAAGAATTCCGAACTGGTTTCGTAGCGTTTTCCCTGTTCACAATGCACGCACCGGGCTAGTGCGCCATCCAGCCACAACGGAATCATCGGGTTCCATGTGATAGCCGGTGTGTACCGGATTTTGCAAATATTCTGCCAGTTAAGACTTTTGCTGATCTGTTCATCATAGGGCAGTTTTCCGGTCAGCATTTCGTAAGTGATGACGCCCAGTGAAAACAGATCCGACTGATCATTGCCAGCCAGACCGAGCAAATATTCCGGTGCCGTGTAATGGCGTGTGCCGAGAAGTTCCATGCGCTGAACCGGTGTGCTGATCTCGGCTATGCCGGCAATTTTTACCGAACCAAAATCAATTATTTTTACCACGCCATCATTGCTGATCATGATGTTGTCGGGTTTCAGGTCACGATGCAGCATTTCCATGCGGTGAATGGCGCGCAGTCCGTTGATAATCTGATCAACAATACGGGTAACAGTGGAAATCTCCGGCTTTGGATGAGCAGACATCCATGTGGACAGAGTCTGGCCATCAATATATTCGAGCAGAAAATACATAATATTCCGTGGCCGTTTCTGTTCATGTGTTACTTGCACATTGGGATGGTGAATGCGTTTGCCGGCCCATTCTTCCA
>JAUPMA010000317.1 GCA_030836935.1 Pseudomonadota bacterium
GCGCGTTAAAAACTCTGTTATGGATTATCTCGAAGGTGTTGGCCCCGAGTTGCCATACAACGGGCCGGCCGTGCCTTTTGTTGCGGTGCCGACAACGGCAGGTACCGGCAGTGAAGCGACCAAAAATGCTGTACTCAGTGTGCAAGGCAAAGATGGCTTCAAAAAATCCTTTCGTCACGACAAGCTGGTGGCAGAGTACGCCATTATTGATCCGTCATTGCTGGCGAGTTGTCCGGCGGAAATTATTGCCGCCAATGGCATGGATGCGCTGACGCAATTAATCGAATCCTATGTTTCTACCCGGGCCAATCCATTCACAGATGCACTGTGTATCAGTGGCTTGCGTGCAGCGCGTGATGGTTTGCTGGCGTTATACGAAAATCCGGCCAGCAAACAGGCGCAATACCACATGGCGTATGCATCCATGCAATCGGGCATTTGCCTGGCGCAAACCGGTTTGGGTTCGGTGCACGGTTTGGCATCGCCGCTGGGTGCGTTTTATCCCATACCACATGGCGTGGTGTGCGGTACGCTGGTGGCGAAAGCAACGGAAGTGAATATCGAGGCCATGCTGCATCGTGAATCAGCCAATCCTGCGCTCGATAAATATGCGCGCCTGGCTGAAGTGTTGCTGCAAAAACGGGTACACAATAAACACGAGGCCTGGGATAGCTTGTGCAGACTGTTGCATGACTGGACGCAGCAGTTGAAGTTGCCATTGCTGTCGGCATACGGCCTCGACGAATCCGGTCTGGATCATGTGGTGGCCAATTCTCGCGGCAGCAGTATGAAAACCAATCCGATTGTGTTGACGGATGCTGAGTTGTATGGGTTATTGCGTACACGGTTGTGAATGTTTCAGGGTCTTAAGGCAGGCTTAACTTTTAACAGGTAACTTACAGGTTCCATTACTTCTAATTGCTCTTTATGGCGATCATCAAACTGTTAAGGCCTTTCATTGTTTTTATACTGGCGGCGCTGGTAACGCTCAGTCTGTCCCGTATGGGACTGGTGATCTGGAAACTGGATCGTGTGCTGGAGACTAACGGGCTGTTTTATATTTTTCTCCAGGGTATTCGTTTTGACATTGTTGTGCTGGGCATGATGATGCTTGTTCCGGTTGTGTTTGCGCCGGTGATGTCGTTGACAAATTTGACGCAACGCATCTGGAATCTGCTGGTTCGCGTTTATCTGGTGATCATTTTTGCGGTGCTGGTTTATATGGAGCTGGCAACACCATCATTCATTAATCAATACGATTTGCGTCCAAATTATATTTTTGTTGAATACCTGAAATATCCGAAAGAAGTGTTTTCCACCTTGTGGTCTGGTTACAAACTGCAATTGATTTCATCAGCCATTATTACGATTCTGTCCGGTTATTTTATTGAAAGAACTATCAGGCACTATCAATCTGCGGATGAGAAATTGCGTATGCCGGTGGCATTGTTGCTGGTTCCTGTATTGTTTGTAACAGCAGGCATGATGATTCGTTCAACAACAAATCACCGTCCTGTCAATCCAAGTACTGTAGCCTTTTCGCCTGATCCAATGGTTAATACATTGCCACTGAATTCAACTTATTCAGTGATTTATGCCATATACGATGAACGTAATCGTGATACAGGCTCTTTTGCCTACGGCAATATTGAAGATCAGCGTGTAGTAGAAATCATGCGGCATAGCATGCGTGTAGCACTGGAGGAATTTGTTGATCCGGCTATCCCGACATTGCACCGGCAACAGGCTTATGTGCAGCGTCAGCGCCCGCTTAATCTGGTGATTATTCTGGAAGAAAGTTTAAGTGGTGAATTTGTCGGTGCCCTGGGTGGTGAACAATGGACGCCGAATCTGGATGCTTTATCAAAAGAAGGTATCTGGTTTGAAGATATGCATGCAACCGGTACGCGTTCGGTGCGCGGAATTGAGGCGGTGGTTACCGGTTTTTTACCAACCAGTTCTACCAGCGTTGTTAAGCTGAATAAATCGCAACGTGATTTCTTTACCATTGCGCAACTGCTTTCAAGGCATAACTATGACACCAGCTTTATTTATGGCGGCGAATCGCATTTCGATAATATGAAAGGTTTCTTTGCCAATAATGGATTTAAAAAAGTATATGACGAAAACGACTATGAGAACCCGGTGTTTTATGGTTCCTGGGGTGTTTCAGATGAGGATTTGTTCAACAAGGCACATGAAGTATTCTCTACTTATTCGGCAGACAAGCCATTTTTTAGTCTGGTATTTACCTCGTCCAATCACCCGCCATTCGATTTTCCGGATGGACGCATAGAAATAAAAGATGGTCCAAAGCAATCCATCCCCAATGCCGTGCGTTATACCGATTATGCGCTGGGAGAATTTTTCAAGAAGGCGAAGCAATCAAAATACTGGGATAACACTCTGTTTGTGATCGTGGCCGATCATTGCGACAAGGTTTCCGGCGCGGAACTGGTTCCCGTGACGCATTATCATATTCCCGCGTTGATGCTGGGTGCTGATATCAAACCGGTGCAGTACAAACCGCTGGCCAGCCAGATTGATCTGATGCCGACGGCGCTGTCATTAATGGGTGTGAACTCGCAACATCCGATGACAGGTTTTGATCTGGCGCCGAATATTCTTGAAGGAAAAAATGATCCGGGCCGTGCGGTAATGCAATTTGACAAGACCCTGGCTTATATGGAAGGTGATCGGGTGGCGATTTACCAGAAGAATCTTCCGGTCAAGGAATTCCATTATGCCGGAAAAACATTGGTGCCATCAACTGACACAGACCTGGCATTCGAGGAACGTGGTTTGGCGCATATTAAGTGGCCAGTAATTGCCTACCAGGAAATGCTGTACCGATTACCACCCGGAAAAAACCTTCAGTCTGTTCGTGCCGGAAATTGACATATCAAATACTGACCGCGGCCAGCAAGGTGCCCAGCAACGCGCCAACCAGTACATCGGTTGGATAATGCAAACCTAGCACAACACGTGATGCGGCTACCAGCATGGTGAACGGAATCAGAATCAGTCCAAGTTCCGGAAATGCACTCACGGCAATAATGCAGAATGAAAAGGCATGCAACGTATGGCCGGATGGGAAACTGTACAAATCCAGCATCGCCGTGCCCTGGCTAATGCAGGCGTGACTGATGCATGGGCGCTGGCGTACCAGATTATTTTTCAGTAATTTGTAAATGACTACTCCGGCTATACCCGTTACTGCCATTGTGATGGATGTCTCGACAGCGGATTGCCCATATAACAATGGCAGTGCAAATATCAGTATGTACCAGAATAAGCCATTGCCGAGCCTGCTGATAATTGAGAAAAATATTCTTGTGATTTCATTTGATGAATATTTATTCATTGCCAGGCAGAAGCGCAGCTCATACTGATCCATCCACTGAAATAATCCCTGGTTGCTCTGCAGATTGTTTGATAAGTTGCTCGGATTTAACATGGCTGATCACCTGTTTTTCGAAATGGTCGATAATGTTTTTCCAGTCATTTTTCTCGGCGCTGATTCGCGCCTGTTTTCGTAATGCTTCCAGCTGTTGCCTGTTTTTTTCCAGGGTTCCGGCTGCGTCAATGAATTGCTGGCGATTGCCCGGCTCAACCACCAGGCCATTGTGCTGGTTGCGGATGTGCATTTTTGCTGCGGCATAATCAAATCCGAGCACGGTCAGGCTGCTGGCCATGGCCTCAAGAATGACGTTGCCAAAGGTTTCGGTTTCCGAGCCGAACAGAAAAACATCGGCTGATGCAAAATGCTGTGATAATTCAATGCCAACCTTGGCGCCACAAAAAATGATGTCAGGGTAATTTCTTTTTAATCGCGGTAACTGCGGGCCATCGCCGACCATGACCAGTTTGACGCGCGCATTTATGCGCTGCATGTTGCGCCAGGCTTCAATTACCAGGCTGATATTTTTTTCGGCTGCAATACGGCCTACATACAGGGCTACCGTGTCGTTTTCATTGGCTTGCCATGATTTGCGCAAGTCGTTGCTGCGATGTTCGGGATGATAAACAGATGTATCGATGCCGCGGCTGAACAAATCGACATGCGTTATGCCGCGCGTTTTCAGTTGTTCAACCAGTACCGGCGAAGGCGCCAGTGTGCAGGCGGTCCGGTTATGAAAATGTTTCAGCCATGAAAAAATGACGGGCTCCAGCCAGCTCATGCCATAGTGCTTGCTGTAGGCATGAAAGTTGGTGTGAAAACCGCTCAATACCGGGATACCCAGCTTGTTTGCCGTGCTGACGGCAGACCATCCCAGCGGCCCTTCCGTGGCGACATAAATGGCGTGCGGTGTTTCGCTTTTCCATAAACGCAGCAGTTTGTTGCCGGCGGGAAAACCGAATTGCAATCCGGCATAACCGGGTATGGATATGCCCAGGGTATGGGTGAGATTGGGCTGGGAAAAATGCCTGGCTTCGTGTTTTTGCCGGGGGCGCACAATGTGAATCTGGTGACCGCGTGATTCCAGTTCCTGAACCAGTCGCGCCAGGGTTTTGGCGACGCCGTTAATTTCCGGGATATAGGTTTCAGTTACCAGGGTAATACGCATAAATCAGGCTTCAGTCGTTGCGTCTGCGGCACTATGCGTTGGCGAGATGACGGCTAAATGTCCGCCAGGTGACGGTTCGGTGACGGCAACTGTGGTTTCGGCAGACTGGCGGCTATCTTCCCGGTCAGTATGTTGCGCTGCTCATCTGTTCAAATAATCCATTTCGATAATCCAACCTGTTGAAATATAAATAAATAAATGTATGCATGTAAAAACACTTGTTTTTGGACTATAAAGAATTCACCATACACACATACCTAATTCATGCAGGGTTTGACCCGGGAGAACACGCCATGACTGATCCAGCTCGCAAACAGGATGACGATTCACAGGAAACCCGGGAGTGGCTCGATGCGCTGGCCAGCGTGATCAAGACCGAAGGCGTCGAACGCGCTCATTTCCTGATGGAGCAGCTGCTCGATACCCTGAGACGTTCCGGTGCCGATGCGGCCTATTCGCCCAACACGGCTTACGTCAATACCATTCCAACCCACATGCAGCCACCTGTTCCCGGTGATCCGGCCATGGAGCGCCGCATTCGTTCAATCGTGCGCTGGAACGCGGCCGCCATGGTGGTGCGCGCCAATCGCAAGTCCTCGGAGCTGGGTGGCCACATCGCCACCTTCGCTTCGGCGGCCACTCTATATGATGTGGGTTTCAATCATTTCTGGAATGCACCCAGCCATGAGCATGGCGGCGACCTGATTTTCTTTCAGGGTCATTCTGCACCCGGCATGTATTCACGCGCCTTTCTCGAAGGTCGTTTGACCGAAGAGCAACTGGAAAACTTCCGCCAGGAAGTGGATGGCAAGGGTTTGTCATCCTATCCGCATCCGTGGCTGATGCCGGACTTCTGGCAGTTTCCGACAGTGAGCATGGGTCTGGGCCCGATCCAGTCGATTTATCAGGCGCGTTTCATGAAGTACATGCAGGATCGTGGTCTGGCCGACACGCGCCATCGCAAGATATGGGCGTTTCTTGGTGATGGCGAAACCGACGAGCCGGAAACACTGGGCGCGATTTCGCTCGCGGCGCGTGAAAAACTCGATAATCTGATCTGGGTAGTGAACTGCAATTTGCAGCGACTGGATGGCCCGGTGCGCGGCAACGGGAAAATTGTGCAGGAACTGGAAGCCATTTTCCGCGGCGTCGGCTGGAATGTGATCAAGGTAATGTGGGGCAGTTACTGGGATCCGCTGCTGGCCAATGATCACGATGGCCTGCTGAAACAGCGCATGATGGAATGCGTGGACGGTGATTTCCAGAATTACAAATCCAAGGACGGCGCCTATGTGCGCGAACATTTCTTCGGCAAATATCCGGAACTCAAGGCGCGTGTTGCCACCATGTCGGA
>JAUPMA010000318.1 GCA_030836935.1 Pseudomonadota bacterium
GGTAATTGTGCCGACAGGTTGATGATCAGATCAAACGCATCATTACCGGTTTCGTGGCCGATGAGGATAGGTTGTGCGGCATCGCTTGTGCTGCCCTGAATGCCATGTGGAATGAAATTTTCTTCGTTGAATGTCCACAGTAGCTGATCCAGCGCCTGGCTGTCGCTGACAGAATTGGTTTGAATGAAAATACGCAAATTTTGTTGCCAGGCTTTTTCAGCGAGACGGCAGGCGAACAGTTTGCGTTGCTGTTCGTTGGTGTTTGGCAGGATGTAGAAATCAACACGCATGGCAGGAATAAAAGCTGTTGACCCAGAGGCACAGAGGCGCAGAGGTTTTGCAGATGGTAATGGTTGAAAAAATCATATTGCTGTTCTCTGCATCTCTGTGCCTCTGTGTCAAAAAATAGCTTTATTTCGTGGATTCAGTTTGCAACTTATCCAGAATAAATTGCATCAACAGCGGCACTGGCCGACCGGTGGCTCCGTTATCCTTGCCGGATTTCCAGGCCACACCGGCAATATCCAGATGCGCCCAGTGATATTTTTTGGTGAAGCGCGACAGAAAACACCCGGCGGTAATCGCGCCGGCTTCCTTGCCGCCAATGTTGGCGATATCGGCAAAGTTGCTGTCGAGTTGTTCCTGGTAATCATCCCACAACGGCAATTCCCAGCAGCGGTCACCGGACACCGTGCCCGCCTTGAGCAAATCGTGAATGAGCGGATGGTGGTTGCCCATCAAACCGGCAGGGTGTGCGCCGAGCGCAATCACGCAGGCGCCGGTGAGGGTGGCGATATCAATCACCACGGCAGGATTGAATTTTTTCGCGTATTCGAGCGCATCGCACAAAATCAACCGGCCTTCGGCATCGGTGTTGAGAATTTCGATGGTGATACCGGCCATGCTGGTGACAATATCGCCGGGCTTGGTGGCCTGGCCATCGGGTAAATTTTCGGTTGCCGGAATCACACCCACCACATTGATCGGCAATTTCAATTCCGCGCAGGCCGAGAGTGTGCCCAGCACGCTGGCGGCACCGCACATGTCGAATTTCATTTCGTCCATGGCCGCGCCGGGTTTCAGGCTGATGCCGCCGGAATCGAAAGTGACGCCTTTGCCAACCAGCACGATGGGCTTGTCACTTTTGACGCCGCCTTTATATTCCAGCGTAATTAACTTGGGTGGCTGGCGGCTGCCGCGTGCTACTGACAACAGCGAACCCATACCCAGTTGTTCCATGTCTTTTTGTTCGAGCACATTCACTTTGAGACTGCGATGTTTTTTTTGCAGGCCTTTGGCTTGCTCGGCGAGATACGTTGGTGTGCAAATGTTGCCGGGCAGATTGGCGAGGTCTTTGGTGAGTTTCATGCCCGAGGCGATGGCCTGACCGATGTGAATGGCCTGTTCGGCTTCGGCTACATCGCGGCGGTTGGATACGCTGAACACAATATGTTTGAGTGGCTGCTTCGCATCTTTCTTTTTGCTTTTGAGCTGATCGAAATGATACAGGGCATCTTCCGTGGCGCGCACCGCATGCCTGACTTTCCAGGCCATGTCTTCGATGTGTTTGACCGGCAGTTTGGTCAGGTATGAAAAGGCCTCGGTGGCACCTTTATCATCCAGAAACTTTGCAACCGCAGCATTCACTTTATGAAAGGCTTTGGTATCAAATTCTTTTTCAGCGCCACAGCCAACCAGCAGCACGCGGTCACACAGGGTATGCGGCACATTGTGAATCAGCAGTGTTTGCCCAAGCTTGCCTTCGCACTCGCCGCGCTGGATGAGGTGCGAAATAAAACCGCCACTGGCATCATCCAGTACCTGCGCCGGGGCCGAGAGTTTGCGTGATTCGAAAATGCCCACGACAACACAGGCGGTGCGCTGTTTTTCCGGGGTGCCGGTTTTGACTGAGAATTCCATGAGAGCTCCATAAGGGCTTGGGATACTGGAACGGAAGTTTAAAGTTTAAAGTTTAAAGTGCAAAGGAAATGCGTAATTCTTCCATGCCTGCCTTTAAACTTTTACCTTTAAGCTTTAACCTCTACACATGTTCAAATTTATCCCCGTCATTGATCGCTATGTCTCGCGCGAGCTGCTGGTAACCTGGCTGAGTGTGACGCTGGTGTTGCTGCTGATTCTGATGAGCAGCACGCTGGCGCGTTTGCTGGGCAAGGCGGCAGATGGTTCGATTCCGGCGGATGCGGTGTTTCCCCTGCTCACCATTACCGGCGCGCGCTATCTGATTTTGCTGGTGCCGATGAGTTTGTATCTGGGCGTGTTGCTGACATTTGGCCGCATGTACCGTGATAACGAAATGGCGGCGCTGGCGGCTTGCGGTATCGGCATGCCGCGTTTGTACCGGCCCTTGTTGCTGGTGGCGGTGCCGGTGATGATATTCATGCTGGCCATGACGTTGCGGGTGATGCCGGATATTGCCATGCGAAGTGCATTGCTGCAGGCAGAAATTGAAAACCGTTCGGAGTTGAGCGGGCTGGCTACGGGACAATTCAATCAATCACGCGATGGCGAAACCGTGGTGTTTCTTGATCGTCAGTCGGCCGATGGCAAAATTTTGCAAAATCTTTTTGTGCAGCAGACAGTTGATAGCTCGGTGCAGATCGAAACCGCCTTGCGCGCCCAGCGTTATCGCGATGAACAGGGGCGGCAGTACATTCTGTTTGGTGATGGACGTCATTACAAGGGCGAACCGGGAACAGCGGATTACCGCATTGTTCAGTACGCCAGCCACGGAATTTACTTGCAGGATGCTGTAGTGGTGCAGCCGGCCAAGCAGCGCAATGCGATGACAGTGGAAGAATTGCTGGCATCTGATGACATCAGTCATCTGGCCGAGCTGCAATGGCGATTGTCGATTCCGCTGGCCACCCTGTTACTGGCGGTACTTGCTTTGCCGCTGAGCCATACATCGCCGCGCAAGGGACGTTATGCCGTGCTGGGGCTGGCGATATTTTTCTATCTTGTTTATTCCAACTTGCTGGGTATTGGTGAATCCTGGTTTACCCAAGGCAAATCGCCGGCGTGGCTGGGCTTGTGGTGGGTGCATGGCTTTGCGCTGCTGCTGATTGCATTCTGGTGGCAGTTGCGTGCTGGTGGCGTGCGGCAGATATACCGGCAGTTACGCGCATGAAAATTCTGGATCGCTACATTGCAGGCACTGTTATCGGCGGCACATTGATGGCCCTGCTGGTGCTGGGTTCATTGCTGGCGTTTGTCGATTTTGTCGGCGAACTGAGTGATGTGGGCCAGGCGGCCTATACCCTGGGCAGCGCCTTTATATATGTGCTGCTTGGATTGCCGGGCCATATGTACGAACTTTTTCCCACGGCGGTTCTGATTGGCAGTTTGCTGAGCCTTGGCGCACTGGCGAGCAGCAATGAACTGGTGGCGATGCGCGCGGCCGGTATTTCGGTGGCAACCATTTCACGCTGGGTATTGCAGGCGGGATTGTTTCTGGCATTGCTGGTGGCCATAACCGGTGAATATCTGGTGCCGCTGAGTGAACGCCAGGCGCAGAGCGTGCATGCCTCGGCGTTGAAACAGAATATTACGCTGGGCGGCAAACACGGTTTCTGGATTCGTGATGGTGATCGTTACCTGCATGCCAGGCGTGTTTATCCTGATATGAAACTGGGCATGGTTTTTATTTATGAGCTGGATGAAAACAAGCATTTGCAGCGCGTGACGTATGCGCAATCAGCGGCTTATGCCGATGACAACTGGTCGTTACGCAATGTACAACGCACCATTTTTGATGAGAGCGGAATTAAAACCGAGCAACAGAATAAAATTGAATGGCCGAATCTGCTGAATCCGGATCTGTTCAGTGTGCTGAGCGTCAAGCCGGAAAATATGTCAGCGACCGATTTGTACCGTTACAGCGAATACCTGCAATCCAACGAGCTGGACGCCAGCCAGTACACCCTGGCATTCTGGATAAAAATAGTGACACCACTGGCCAGCGTGGCCATGCTGATGATTGCCTTGCCGTTTGTATTCGGTTCGCAACGCAGCGGTAGTGCCGGTGCCCGCATGCTGATTGGATTGCTGATCGGTATCGGCTTTTTTATTGCCAACAAGGCAATGAATCATGCGGGGCAGGTGTATGGTCTGGCTCCGTTAGTCA
>JAUPMA010000319.1 GCA_030836935.1 Pseudomonadota bacterium
CCCGCAGGCCGGCTTCATGTACCGCGTTGACCAGCCTGTAACCGGGATCACTCAGCAATGGCGTTCCCGCATCCGATATCAATGCAATGCTGGCGCCATGGCGCAATTTCTCGATCAGCAACGGTGTCTGCTGCGCTTCGTTATGATCGTGATAAGGAATCATTGGTGTACGGATTGAAAAATGCGCCAGCAGATGCTGGCTATGACGGGTATCTTCCGCTGCAATCAGATCCACCTGTTCCAGTATTTCGATTGCCCGTGGTGACATATCGGCCAGGTTGCCGATCGGGGTTGCCACAACATAAAGTGTGCCCTGTTTCATTGACACTCATAACTCCACACCAGATACTTTCGCCCGCCATCATAACCCAGTCACTTCTTCATGACCTCTTTGCGATACCTGCTTATTTGTCTTGGCCTCAGCCTGCTGCAGGCCAGCTGTACGCCACCCCCCGCCAAACCATCAGCAACTGTTATCCCGCCCATGGGCGAACAACCCGTGGCGCCCGGCATGGCGGCTGCGGAAACACCCGAAGAATTCATGGCGCAATCACTCAAAACCACCGGCGATTTGCGTTATCAGCTGCAATTGTCTGCGGCCAGGCTGTATATCAATGCCGGTGATATGGAACAGGCGCAGGACATTCTTCGCGATATTCCCGTGGTCAGCGCATCAGCCGCCACACGCCGGCAAATCAGGATCTTGTCTGCCGAAATTGCCATGGCCATGAACCAGCCACGGGATGCACTCAACCTCCTCACCTTCAGCGAAATCCTGCCGGCGGACGAACAATTACTGGTGACGGAAATGCGCGCCCGCGCTTTTCTTGCCGCCGGTTATCCACTGGATGCCATCAAGACCCGGGTGCAACTGGACATGCTGCTCAGTGATCCGGCCCGGCGCGAAGCCAATCACCAGGTTATCTGGGAGTCCCTGTCGCGACTGCCCGCCACCACGCTCAACCAGGTCAGCGAGACGCCACTGCATCCGCAACTGATGGGCTGGATTGACCTGGCCAGGATTGCCAAACGCGGCCAGGTGGACTGGCCCTACCTGCAACAGGGGCTGATCGACTGGCGTCGCCGTTATGCCGACCACCCGGCAGCCGGCCTGTTCATCCGGGATCTGGGCAACCGCCAGATTGAACTCATCGACCGGCCGGGAAATATTGCCGTCCTGCTACCCCTGTCTGGCCGCTATGCACCGGTGGCCGCCGCCATCCGCGATGGTTTCATGACGGCGTATTACCGCCACCCCGATACCGGCTACCGGCCAGAAATTCATTTCATCGATACCGGCGACAGTGCCGAAGCCGGTAGCGATATCTGGAATCATTACAGGACAGCCATGAATCAGGGCGCCGAGTTTATTGTTGGCCCGTTCCAGAAAGCCGAAGTCACCGCTCTGGCGCAAGGCCCGGCACTCGACATCCCCACTCTCACCCTGAATTATGCCGATCAGACAGCGCCGCCTCCCGGCAAGCTGTTCCAGTTTGGCCTGCTGCCCGAGGACGAAGCACAACAGGCAGCCGAAATGGCATTCCATAACGGCCACACCCGTGCGGCCACGCTGGTACCCGATGGTGAATGGGGACAACGTCTGCTCACCGCCTTCCGGCAACGGTTCGAGGAACTTGGCGGCGAAATCATCAACAGCCAGACCTACTCGGCCGGCACCACCGATTTCAAGTTCCCCATCCAGCGCCTGCTTAATCTTGACGACAGCGAAGCCCGCCACAGCAAACTGCAACGCCTGCTCAAAACCGAACTCAAATTCACACCCTACCGTCGTCAGGATGTAGACATGATTTTTATCGCAGCCACAGCGCGTGATGCCCGCCAGATCAAACCGCAATTCCGTTTTCACTATGCAGGCGAATTACCCGTCTACGCCACATCCCATGCCTTCAGCGGTGAAATCAACAAAAATGCCGACCGTGACATCGATGATCTGTTTTACTGTGATATGCCCTGGGTGCTGAATGACAGCCCGTTCAAACAGACCATGCAAAAACTCTGGCCCGCGCAACAATCCTACAGCCGGTTTTTTGCACTTGGTGCCGATGCCTATAACCTGATTCCGTTTCTTGGCCGCCTGCAGGCAAAGAAATGGGAACGTTTCTCCGGTTACACCGGCAACATTTATCTGGATGAACAGAATCTTCTGCACCGCGAACTGCTGTGGGCACGTTTTATCAACGGCACACCGCAGTTACTCGATATCGACAACCCTTACATCAGCGCCAGTACGCGACGTGACGACACGGCCGATGAATAAAGGTGAACTGGCCGAGCAACTGGCCTGCACATATCTGCAACAACAGGGCTTGCACCTGATCGAAAAAAATTACCGTTGCCGCCAGGGAGAAATTGATCTGGTCATGCGGCAAGGCGACAGCCTGGTATTCATCGAAGTACGGCAACGCAGCGATGCACGTTTTGGCGGCGCACTGGCCAGCGTCACCACAAAAAAGCAGGAAAAGCTGCGGCTGGCTGCTTTACACTATCTGCAACACAACGCACCTCGCGCCAATGCACGATTTGATGTCGTGGCGGTACAGGGAACTTCGGCAGCACAGCACATCGAATGGATTCGTGACGCATTCTGATCCCTAATACAATTTGAAATCATGAATATGCAACAACGCATCACCCGGCAATTTACTGACAGCATCGCCACCAAACAGGCGGCATTGCCGATGTTGCACCAGCCCATTGCCCGGGCAGCTGAACTGATGATTCACTGCCTGCTTGGCGGCGGCAAGATCCTGTCCTGCGGCAACGGCGGCAGCTCCGGCAACGCGCAACATTTTTCATCCAGGATGCTCAACCGTTTTGAAATGGAACGCCCCAGCCTGCCCGCCATTGCACTCTCGACTGACACATCCACCATCACTTCCATCGCCAACGATTATCACTATGACCGGATTTTTGCCCGGCAAATTGAAGCACTCGGTCAACAGGGCGACATACTGCTGGCCATTTCCAGCAGCGGCAATTCAGGCAATATCATCAAGGCCGTTGCCACGGCGCATGCCCGCGGCATGAACGTGATCATACTTTCCGGCAAAAACGGTGGCGCACTGGCTGATGCGCTCAACGAAAATGATGTCGAGATTCGCGTGCCTTCCTCCATCACGGCGCGCATCCATGAAACACACCTGCTCATCATCCACTGTCTGTGTGATTTGATCGACCAACAACTGCTGGGCAACTGAAGTGAACGAATCCTGTTTGCAAGCACTGCGAACAATTCTGCCTGCTGATGCATTACTGACATCACCGGTCGAATGCACAGTCTACGGTTATGATAATTCACGCCGCCAGGCCATGCCTGATGCCGTTGCGCTGGCAGAAACCGAACAGCAAGTCATCGACATTGTGCGTTTGTGTTACGCTGAAAAGATTGCACTCACGGCACGCGGGCGCGGTACAGGAACCACAGGCGCCACCGTGCCAATACATGGCGGCATTGTGCTGTCGTTTGAACGCATGAACAAAATCCTGCACATGGATCCTGACAATCGCGTCATGGTGGTGCAACCCGGCGTCACCAATCAGCAGGTACAGGACG
>JAUPMA010000320.1 GCA_030836935.1 Pseudomonadota bacterium
AGCCAGGTGCCCGCGCGCACTGGGCGCTGGACCAGACCTTTGAACTCTTCGATCGCCTCGGCGCGACCGACGAACAGCTCGATTTCCCGGTAATTTATGCGTCTGGCGTCAACGGCTATGCCGGCGACAACGACCAGATCACCAGTGGCGACATGACCCCGCTGTTCGAAGCCATCGTTAAATATGTGAAACACCCCGACGTGGACATGGATGCGCCCTTCCGCATGCAGGTGAGCTCGCTGGATTACAACAGCTATGTGGGCGTTATCGGCATTGGCCGCATCAAGCAGGGCAAGATCAAGCGTAACCAGCCGCTGACATTGATCGACAAGGAAGGCAAGACCCGCACCGGCCTGCGCATGCAGCAGATTCTGGGTTTTCATGGCCTGGAACGTATTGAAGTCCCTGAAGCCGCTGCCGGTGACATTATCTGTTTCTCCGGTATTGATGGCCTCAATATCTCCGACACCCTGTGCGATCCCGATAACGTCGAAGCCATGCCGCCGCTGACGGTGGATGAGCCGACCGTGAGCATGACTTTCCAGGTCAACAATGGTCCGTTCGCCGGCCGCGATGGCAAATACGTCACCTCACGTAACATTCGCGACCGTCTGCAGCAGGAACTGATTCACAACGTGGCCCTGCGTGTGGCCGATACCGATTCGGCTGACAAATTCCGCGTCTCCGGCCGTGGCGAATTACATCTTTCGGTACTGATTGAAAACATGCGCCGCGAAGGTTTTGAACTCTGCGTTGGCCGCCCGGTGGTCATCATCAAGGAAATCGACGGCCAGCTGTGCGAACCCTACGAGCAGTTAACCGTGGACGTGCCGGAAGATTCACAGGGCTCGATCATGGAAAAACTCGGCCTGCGCAAGGGCGAGCTGAAAAACATGGTGCCCGATGGCCGTGGCCGCGTGCGCCTGGATTACGTTATCCCGTCACGCGGCTTGATCGGCTTCCGTACCGAGTTCCTCACCGCCACCGCCGGTAATGGCTTGATGTACAACGTGTTTGATCATTACGGTCCGAAACTGAATGTCTCCATTGGCCAGCGCATCAACGGTGTGCTGATTGCCAACGAAGCCGGCAAGGCCCTGGCCTATGCGCTGTTCAACCTGCAGGAACGTGGCCGCTTGTTCATTGGCCATGGCGATGAAGTTTATGAAGGCATGCTGGTCGGTATCCACTCCCGTGAAAACGATCTGGTAGTCAATGCGCTCAAGGGCAAGCAGCTCACCAATATCCGCTCCGCCGGTGCTGATGAAAAACTTATCCTCACACCACCGATTCGCATGACGCTGGAACAGGCGCTGGAATTCATTGATGACGATGAACTGGTAGAAGTCACGCCGAAATCCATTCGCATGCGCAAGAAACTGCTTACCGAAAATGACCGCAAGCGTTTCTCGCGTGCTGCCCAGGCCGAATAATCCACCCCAGCCATTCGTTTGAGGTAGCCGCAAAATAACGGCCGGTTGCACCCCGTGCAATCGGCCGTTTCATCATCTAGGCTAGGACTAACAAATTTCTTCCGGGGTTACTGTGTCCGAAACGTCGCCAGCTCAGATTCTGGTGGTGGATGATTCACGGGTCATTCGCCGCGCCGCCGTTAAAATTCTGGAAAAGGAATACGCTGTTCTCGAAGCAGAAGACGGTGCCGATGCCTGGAACCAGATTCAAACCAATAAATCCATTTCCGTCGTGTTTTCCGATCTGGGCATGCCCAACATGGACGGCTACCAGTTACTGGAAAATATACGCAAATCTGACGACACCGCCATTTCGCGTCTGCCGGTAATCATCATCACCGGCGCTGAGGAATCCGATGGCGCCAAACAAAAAGTCCTTGAGCATGGCGCTACCGACTTTATCAGCAAACCCTTTGACTCCATTGGCCTGCGCACACGCGCCCAGACACACATCAATTACCGGCACGAAGTTCAGTCACTGGAACTGCGTGTCGCCACAGACAAAGTAACCGGATTTTATACCGAGTCCGCCTTTACCCAGCAAGGCGAACAGGCGCTGGCGTATGCACGCCGGCACGGCACAATGCTGACAGTGGTGCGTATTGATATTGAGCAATTCAGCGACATTTTTGTCCGCCATGGCAAGGCCATAGCCGAACAGATTCTGGCCAGGATTGCGTCAATTATTCGCGAGGTCTTGCGCAAGGAAGATTCCGCATCTCGCCTGGGTGTTTCCAAATTCGGTTTGTTGCTGCCCTGCGCCGATGGCGAGGGAGCTGCGCAGGTTGTTACACGCATTTGCCATCGCGTTGGGGCACTTAAACTGAAACTTGGTAATGAAATTTTCCAGATTCAGTTCAGCGCCGGCATTACCGCGCCCGAAATTCGTGATGATGGCAGTATTTTCGAAAACTTTTTACTGGATGCCGAAATTGCACAGCAGCAATCAGCACAGGAAGGTGGTGGCAAAATTATTCTGTATCAGACAGGAAGACAGATTGCGCCACCTTCTCCGCTCAACACGCATGTTGTTGTCAATGTGGAGGATTTGCTCAAGCAAATAGCCCAGGCTGACACCAGCATCCGGCCCGAACAGCTGGCATCGGCTCTCTACAAATTATTGCCGCTGATAGAATGTGCCGACCAGCAACTCAAACTGGGATTAGGCAAGGTTGTACTGCACCTGAAACAGAAACTGAAATAGCCCAACGCAGCCACGCACAGATGCGGTAAAATTGCCCGCTCCAGACTTGACCGGGCTGAACATGCTCTCCATTACCGCACGCATCGCCAACGAACTCGCCGTTAAAGAAAACCAGGTACTCGCCGCTGTCGGCCTGCTCGATGAAGGCGCAACCGTTCCCTTCATCGCACGTTACCGCAAGGAAGTCACCGGCACGCTGGATGACACACAATTGCGTCATCTCGAAGAACGTCTGCATTATTTGCGTGAGCTGGAAGATCGCCGCGCCACCATTCTTGGCAGCATTGCCGAACAGGGCAAACTCACCGATGAATTAAAAGCCTCCATTCTCGAAGCCGATACCAAAACCCGGCTTGAAGATTTGTATTTGCCGTACAAACCCAAGCGCCGCACCAAGGCGCAAATTGCGCGCGAAGCCGGGCTGGAACCGCTGGCCATGGCGCTGTTCGAAAATCCGCAGCTTAATCCGGAATCCGAAGCGGAAAAATATTTCAATGTGGATGCCGGTTTTACCGATGTTAAAGCCACGCTGGATGGTGCGCGCCAGATATTGATGGAGCAGTTTGCCGAAAATGCCGATGTTCTGAAAAAACTGCGTGATTACATGTGGCAAAACGGCATTATTCGTTCGCGTGTGGTGGATGGCAAGCAAAGCGAAGGCGAAAAATTCGCCGATTATTTTGAATACGACGAAGCCATTAACAAAATTCCATCACATCGCGCACTGGCCCTGTATCGTGGCCGTAACGAAGGTGTGCTGCAAATGGATTTAATCATTGCCAATGAAGAAACGCTGGCTTCGCATCCCTGCGAAGGCATTATTGCGCAGCATTTCAAAATCGAAAATAGAAATCGTCCGGCTGATAAATGGCTGGCGGATACTGTGCGCTGGACCTGGAAAGTAAAGGCCTTCACCCACATTGATCTTGAATTGAAAATGCAGCTGAAAGAAGCGGCTGAAGAAGAAGCGATAAAAGTCTTTGCGGCGAATTTAAAAGATTTGTTGCTGGCTGCACCGGCCGGTGCCAAAATCACGCTCGGACTTGATCCGGGTTTGCGCACTGGTGTCAAAGTTGCCGTGGTGGATGCCACTGGTAAATTGCTGGATACGGCGACGATTTATCCGCATGTGCCGAAAAATGAATGGGAAAAATCATTAATGGTGCTGGCGGCATTGTGCATCAAATATGAAGTGAAACTGGTGAGTATTGGTAACGGCACCGCTTCACGTGAAACCGACAAGCTGGCGCGCGAACTCATCAAGAAATTTCCGCAACTGGGATTAAATTCTCTGGTGGTGAGTGAGGCTGGTGCTTCGGTTTATTCCGCATCAGAACTGGCAGCACGTGAATTTCCGAATCTGGATGTGTCATTGCGTGGCGCCGTATCCATTGCGCGCCGCCTGCAGGATCCGTTGCCTGAGCTGGTAAAAATTGAGCCGAAAGCGATTGGCGTCGGCCAGTATCAACACGATGTGAGCCAGACAAAACTGGCGCGCTCACTGGATGCCGTGGTGGAAGATTGCGTGAATGCCGTCGGTGTGGATCTGAATATGGCATCGGTGCCGCTGTTATCACAGGTGTCCGGTTTGTCGTCAACCATGGCGGAAAATATTGTGGCACATCGCGACATGCATGGCGCATTCAAGAATCGTCGTCAGTTGCTGGACGTGGCACGTCTCGGCCCGAAAGCGTTTGAACAGGCGGCGGGGTTTTTGCGCATTGCCAATGGCGATAATCCACTGGATCGTTCTTCCGTGCATCCCGAAGCTTATCCGGTGGTGGAAAAAATTATCGCCAAAACCGGTAAGCCGATCACCGCTTTACTCGGCGACAGCAGCTTGCTGAAAACACTCAAGCCAACAGAATTCACCGATGAAAAATTTGGTGTGCCCACGGTGACTGACATCATCAAGGAACTCGAAAAACCCGGCCGCGATCCGCGCCCGGAATTCAAGACTGCGAGTTTCAAGGAAGGCGTTGAAGAAATAGCTGATTTGAAAGTGGATATGGTGCTGGAAGGTGTGGTGACCAATGTCACCAACTTCGGCGCATTTG
>JAUPMA010000321.1 GCA_030836935.1 Pseudomonadota bacterium
AATCCATACGCGGTATTGAACAGGTAGAAAACAGCCTGGATGAAGCCTACACCGATCTGAGAGAACTCATTGCACATTGCCGTACCCCGATCAATACACAGGGCCTGATTCAGGCGGTAGAAAAAATGATTTCACGATTCCGCAAGGAAACCGGTATCCATGTATTGCTGCAAAAGGAATGGGATACAGAATTGCCACCCAATATTGAAATGCACGTTTTCCGCATTGTGCAGGAAGCCATGAACAACATCCGCAAGCACAGCCATGCACACAATGTGCGCCTCATGTTTCGCTGTGATACCCAGGGCAATCATCATGTGCTCGTGGAAAATGATGGCACCGGATTTGAAACACCCAATCCCAGCAATCACCCCGGCAAACATCTTGGCCTCACCATCATGCAGGAACGCGCCGCGCACATCGGTGGCACGCTGCGCATCGAAAGCGATCCCGATGAAGGCACACGCATTGAATTGCATTTCAAATACAATAACGAATCACGTTACAACCCGTTACAACATCTGGCGGTCATCAGCAAATGAGTATGCGCGTCATCATTATCGACGATCACGCCCTGTTCCGTGTCGGATTGCAGGGTTTGCTGCAACAGCGTGGCATAGAAGTCATTGCCGCCGTGGCCGATGGCCATGAAGGCTTGCAACTGGCCGAGGAATTACAGCCCAACATTATTCTGCTTGATTTACGCATGCCGGATATTGGCGGCTTACAGGTGCTGCAACTAGCCAGACAACGCGGCATTCGCATTCCGATTGTCATGCTCACCACCAGCAACGAAGAACAGGATCTGGTTGATTCATTACGCAACGGTGCGCAGGGTTATCTGCTCAAGGATATGGAACCGGATGAACTCGTCAGCGCCTTGCGCGATATTGAAAAAGGAAAAAATGTTATCGCGCAAGGACTGACAGATGTACTGGCGCGCGTGGTGCAGGGCGAACCGGTGATTGAAGATAAAGCCAGCGCTGAAACTCCGTTTTCAGAGCTGACACCACGCGAACTGGAAATTCTTTGTTTGCTGGCTGATGGCCAGAGCAACAAAATCATTGCCCGCAATCTTGGTATTTCGGATGGCACCGTTAAACTCCACGTTAAAGCCATCCTGCGCAAGCTCAATGTTCATTCGCGCGTCGAAGCCGCAGTAATCGCCGTCGAACAGGGTCTGCGCCAGAGCAACAATCCGCATCACACTGCCGCCGAAAATAACCCGGCTGCAAAACCGGCCAGTCGAAAATGAAACGATTCAGGGATTTAATCAATGATGTATTACCGCACATCCGGGAAATATTTCCCTGGGATCTGGATGAACGCATCAAAACCAATCCGGCGATATTGCTGATCGATATTACCGAACCAGGCGAATACAACACATTGCATATTCCCGATGCCATCAACGTGCCACGCGGCATACTTGAAGCGGCCAGTGACTGGGGCTACGAAGATACCTTACCCGCGCTGGCCGCTGGCCGCGAACGCGAAGTGGTTTTAATCTGCCGTTCCGGCAACCGCAGCGCGCTCGCCGCCTACAATCTTCAGCAAATGGGCTTCACCAATATTGCATCACTCAAAACCGGACTGCGCGGCTGGTTTGATTACGAATTGCCACTGCAGGATGGCTGCGGCAATCCGGTAGATGAGGATACGGGTGATGCGTATTTCAGCAAAGGTCCACGCGCCGATCAGCTGGGACCATAGAAATCAAAAAAAACAGAACACCGGATTGCATTGTGTCGCATGAAATATTTTATTTGCTGCGATGCATTTCACCTATTGCGTCATACGTACTGATCTGGCGCATGTTGTGTTCTGTTACAATACTCGCACACTTATGCTGAACCGAATCAATTTACTGATCATCATTGCCGTAGCAGTCGCCACCATCGGCATCTGGGCTTATGTTAATCAACCCACTGAGCAACCACCCTGGCCACGCATCGTCCAGGGTTTTTCTTTTTCGCCATTTCGTGCCCACCAGGATGCCATCCGGCACATCATGCCAAGTGAAGAGGATATCGAAGCAGATCTCGCCTTGCTGAAAGGCAAGACGTATGCGATACGAACCTATTCAACCGATGATACGCTGGCGGAAATTCCACGGCTGGCAAACAAATACAACATCAATGTCACGGTCGGTGCCTGGATTGATGCCGATCTGGAACGCAATGAACGCGAAATTGCCAGGCTAATTGAAATTACCAACGCCAATAGCAATGTAGTGCGCGTAATTGTCGGCAACGAAGTCATTTTGCATAACTACATTCCGGTCGAAAAATTAATCGAGTATATCGAGCGCGTACGACGGGCTGTAAAAGTTCCTGTGAGTACCGCAGATACCTGGTATGTCTGGTATTCACACCTTGAACTTGAGCCACATGTTGATTATGTTGCCGCGCATCTTTTGCCTTACTGGGAAAAACAACCGGTTGAGCACGCGGTAATGTTTGCGCGGGACAAGGTTGACCTGCTCAGGAATCTGTATCCGGAAAAACCGGTGATTATTGGTGAAGTGGGTTGGCCAAGTGATGGCCGCACTCGCGGCGCTGCGGTGGCATCGCCAGCCAATCAGGCGAAGTTCCTGCGGCAATTTCTCAAAGTCGCTGCAGAGGAAAATTATACCTACTACATCATGGAGGCTTTCGATCAACCATGGAAAGCTGACAGTTCGGAAGGTGCAATCGGCGCCTATTGGGGTGTGTATGATGTTGAACGCCAGCCAAAATTTTCATTTACCGCGCCCATTGTCGGCATACCTCACTGGGGGTGGCTGGCTTTTCTGTCAGTAATACTGGCCATCATTGTTTTTGCCGTGTTGCTGGTGGACAGCAAGCATCTGGGAACACATGGACGCAGTTTTCTCGCCGTCATTGCCTATGCAGTAGCAACCGCTGTGGTATGGGTTGTCTATGACTATTCCAATCAATATCTGACACTGACGAGCATTGTCGTCGGGTTACTGATGGTGGTAGGTATTATCGGCGTTATTGTCGTACTGCTGGCCGAAGCGCATGAATGGGCAGAATTGCGCTGGAGCAAATTTCGCCGGCGCGAATTTGTACCCATGCAACTGCCGGATGCCGAATTGCCATACGTTTCAATTCACGTACCCTGTTACAACGAACCATCTGCAATGATGATACGCACGCTGAATGCGCTGGCTGCGCTGGATTATCCGCACTACGAAGTCATTGTCATCGACAACAACACCCAGGACAGTGCCGTATGGCAACCAGTGCAGGATCATTGCCGTAAACTGGGTGACCGGTTTCGCTTTTATCATGAAAATCCGCTGGCAGGTTTCAAGGCTGGCGCACTGAATTACGCACTGAAAAAAACCGGGGCACAAGCCACGGTTGTTGCGGTGATCGACAGCGATTATGTTGTTGCACCCAACTGGTTACGCGAACTTGCGCCGCAATTTGTTCAACAAAGAATTGCGGTGGTACAGGCACCACAGGATTACAGCGACAGCGACCAGAGTCTGTTCAAGGCCATGTGTTACAGTGAATATGCGGGCTTTTTCCAGATCGGAATGATTACCCGAAATGAGCGCAATGCAATCATCCAGCACGGCACCATGACCATGATTCGGCGCCAGGTTCTGGAAGAAGTTGGCGGCTGGGCGGAATGGACAATTACCGAAGATGCCGAACTGGGTTTGCGTGTATTCGAACACGGACATGAAGCAGTTTACATACCCAGAAGTTACGGCAAGGGACTGATACCCGATACATTTATTGATTTCAAAAAACAGCGTTTCCGCTGGGCGTTCGGCGCCATGCAAATTTTGCGGGGCCATGCAAAACAGTTGCTGGGCAAACTGCCAACCCGGTTAACTGCCGGACAGCGTTATCATTTTATTGCCGGCTGGCTGCCCTGGCTGGCAGACGGGCTGAATCTGATTTTCAATGTGGCCGCGCTATGCTGGACACTAGGCATGATTCTTTCACCCGGACATTTTGATCCGCCACTGATTATTTTTTCACTGCTGCCGCTGGCATTGTTCAGTTTCAAAACAGCCAAGCAGTTTCATCTGTACCAGACACATGTCAACGCCGGAATCTGGCAGACACTATCCGCAACCATCGCCGGGATTGCGCTGTCACACACAATTTCCAGGGCCATACTCGCGGGCTTTGTCAAAAAGGAAAAAGCTTTTTTCCGCACACCAAAACTTGCTCAACGTCTGTCATTCACCTCGGCGCTGCTCGTGGTGTACGAAGAATTCATTCTGCTGGTACTGTTTATCCTGGCGATTGCCGGCGTATCGATTGTACACGCCCGGTCAGGCGACGAACTGGTGCGAAGCAGCTACGATTCACCAGACATGGTGTTCTGGCTGGTCGTGTTATGCATTCAGACCATCCCCTATCTGGCAGCCATAGTCATGTCATTGCTTGGCGCAAAGGCGCATGGCGCCAGGCTGAATGCGACGCAAATAACCTGACCTGAATAATTTGCCAAAGAAAAGAACATCACAAATGGATAAAAAAAGAGGGAATCAGAATACTTGTTTCCTTGCAGGAAAAATTGCGGGCAATATCGCGTTAATTTCACCATTGTTTGCATTCACCGGCGCTGCTTGACTACGCAACCGTACCAGCTGCATACGCCGATGACCATGCCCACTGAAAATTATAACCACCCAGCCAGCCGGTTACGTCCACTACCTCACCAATAAAAAATAATCCCGGAACGTCATTGGCCATCATGGTCTTTGATGATAAGCCGCGTGTATCCACGCCACCCAATGTCACTTCGGCTTTTTTATATCCCATCGTGCCAGCCGGATTTACTTGCCAGTTTCGCAACTCACTGGCTATTTGTTGCAACTGCCTGTCATTCAGCTGCTTGATCGGCTGTTGCAGATCATGCTGGTCACACCAGGCTTGTGCAAAACGTTTGGGCAACCACTCAGCCAATACATTGGCCAGCAGCTGATCACTGCGTTTTCGTTGCTGTAGATTTTCTTCCATATCAAGATCAGGAAGCAGATCAATGTTCAGCGCTGTTCCCGGCTTCCAGTAAGATGAAATCTGCAAGATGGCAGGACCGCTGATTCCACGATGCGTGAACAGGATATTTTCATGAAAGTCTGTGTCCTCACAGCTTACCTTTGCAGCCATGGATACGCCGGACAGTTCGATATAGGGCTGCCATTCGGTAGCAGAAAATGTCAGCGGCACCAGGCCCGGCGATGGCGTAATTACACGCAAGCCAAATTGCCGTGCCACCTCATAACCAAAACCGGTTGCGCCAATTTGCGGAATCGACAAGCCGCCTGTTGCAATAATCAACGATCCGGCCTCCACAACCCCTTGTGTTGTATTCAGCACAAAGCGTCCGTCAGCTGTCTTTTCAATTTTTTCGACGTCTGTACCCAGCAACCAGGAAACACCGGCTCGCTGACATTCTTCGAACAACATATCAATGATACTTTGCGCGCTGTCATCACAGAATAACTGGCCCAGTGTTTTTTCATGAAAGGCAATGTGATGCTGTTGCAGCAATTTAATAAAATCGTTTGGCGTGTAGCGCGCCAGAGCCGAGCGGCAGAAATGCGGATTGTGTGAAATGAAATGCGCAGGGCTGGTATAAAGATTGGTAAAGTTGCAGCGACCTCCACCCGAGATGCGGATTTTTTCACCAATTTTTTGGTTGTGATCCAGCAACAGCACGCGCCGCCCGCGCTGACCAGCAGTAAACGCCGCAAACATACCGGCTGCACCGGCACCGATAATAATGACATCGTATGAAATCAGATTCATTTTTACTTCAGTCATTCAACTGCAAAGCAAAGCACTTCATCAATACGGTTTTTTTCCAGCAACACCATCAGCAACCGGTCCAGTCCCAGTGCCACACCCGCGCAAGCTGGCAAGCCATGCGCCAGGGCTGACAAAAAATCCTCATCGACAGGCATGGCTGGCAATCCTTTTGCCAACCGCTGCTGATTGTCCTGAATAAACCGTTTGCGCTGCTCTTTTGCATCCGTCAGTTCGTGAAAACCGTTGGCCAGTTCAAGTTCGCCAAAATACATTTCAAAACGATGTGCTACGCGCGGATCGGTATCACTTGCGCGAGCCAGTGCCGCCTGCGATACCGGATAATCATAAACAAATGTCAACCGGTCTCCGGCAAAGGCAGGCGCAATTGCTGCCACCATTAACCAGTCCAGCCACCCATCCTTGTCATCTTCCATGTTCACTGGTGTTTCGATATTGTGTTGCCACGTCATGTGTTTGATATCTGCTACGGAAGCCGTTAACGGATCGAAGCCGAGTGTGTGCAGGAATGCCTGGCGATAACTGGTTTTTACCGCCGCATTGCGGACTTGATTGCCGCCATGATATTGCATCAGCTGATTAAATAATTCTTCCATTTCAGTCATGAGCTGATGATGATCAAACCCTGATCTATACCATTCGAGCAAACTGAATTCCGGGCTGTGATTTTTTCCCTGCTCGTCATCACGAAACACTTTGCAGATTTGATAGATGTCACCACTGCCCGCCGCCAGCAATCGTTTCA
>JAUPMA010000322.1 GCA_030836935.1 Pseudomonadota bacterium
ACAGAAATTTTCTTTACATGGTAGTCGAGCCGATAATGAGGTATCAGGTAGGGAAGGTGTGCGCCACCTGTACTGCGTCCATGGCTGGGACCAACCACACGATGGCGCCAGCTCAGAAGATTCCCCTGCGTATCAATATCCGCCTCTAGCCGGTGGCTGGTAAACGGGCGATAAAAATCATGCTGGGTATCTTCGCTGCGGCTCCAGATCAACTTGATGGGCAAACCGGTCTGCTGAGCAATGTCAACGGCCTGCAATACATAATCCTGCTCCAGTCGGCGACCAAAACCACCGCCCAGCAAAGTGGTATGCAGCCTGATGCTGTCATCAGCAACACCGATGGCGTCCTTCACCTTGCCCATTATTTTGGCCATGCCGGATTGCAGTTTTGCCTTGACTTGATCCCGTGCATATTGCGGGTGTTGTGTGGGTGCCCAGATTTCGCAGAGGCCATCCGATAACCTCACAGTGCAATTCATGGGTTCCATGGTGGCATGCGCCTGAAAGGCCGCTTCATAATTGGCCACCACCTGTCGTGCCGGAATTGAAGGATCAAACTCTCCGGATTCTGTTTCAATTGTGCCAGGCTGATCCAGTAAAGTCCGATACTCCCGCTGAATAGCCGCATCATCAAGCGTGGTGTCACCACCCTGCCAATGGATTGGTAACGATTCCACAGCCTGTTGTGCCTGCCACCAGGAATCCGCCACAACAGCGACGGCCGAGCCGAGATTGACAACGGCATGTATACCCGGCTTACCCAGAACAACTGTTTTGTCATATTCTTTCACCGCACCACCAAACACCGGCGACTGGCGAATTGCAGCGTATTTCAAACCAGGTATATGCTGATCTATCCCGTACCGGGCTTGCCCGGTAACCTTATCAAGATTATCGAGCCTTGGTACAGACTGGCCAACCAGTCTGAAATTTTTCAGGGATTTGAGTGGCGGATTCTGGGGAACGGGCTGAAGTGCTGCCACTCGTGTCAGGTCGCCATAACTCATAAAGCGGCCGGAAGGCGGATGAATAACCTGGCTGTTGACCGTAACACACTGCGTGGCATCCACCTTCCATGTTTCGGCCGCCGCCTGCAACAACATTAATCGGGCCGATGCTCCAGCTTGCCTGAGAGGTATCCACAAATCACGGATGGATGTGCTGCCTGCTGTCGCCAGTGAACCATAGATATCCTGGGTTTCAGCTTGCACAACCTCAATGACGTTCCAGTCCGCATCCAGTTCCTCAGCCACCAGCATAGCCAGTGCCGTCCGGACGCCCTGCCCCATCTCAGACCTTGAAATGACGATGCTTACGGTATTATCGGTCTTTACTGTAAGCCACAGATTGGGCTGAAAATCCGCGTTTTCCTCCCGCCGTGTGCAACCACTGGCATGAATACCCAGTACCAGACCACCACCTGCCAGCATCACAGTCCTGAAAAAATTCCGCCTTCCTGCGTCATGGCTGTTCATGGCTGTCCAGCCGCTTTGCCGGTAACGGCCCGCTTGATAGCCTTGCGGATGCGCAGATATGTTCCGCATCGGCACAATACCCTTGACATGGCTTCATCAATGGCGCGGTCATCCGGATCGGGTTGCTGATGCAATAAGGCAATGGCTGTCAGGATCTGACCGGGTTGGCAATAACCGCATTCCGGTACATTTTCATCAAGCCACGCTTGCTGTACCGGATGCAACGCATCGGGTTCGCCGATTCCCTCTATGGTGATAATTTTCTTGCCTGAAAAACCGGCCACCGGCGCATTGCATGACAACACTGCACGACCATCAACCAGAACCGTACAGTTGCCGCACATACCAATTCCACAACCGTACTTGGCACCGGTCAGCCCCAGTTGTTCACGCAGCACCCATAACAATGGCGTTGCATTATCGACATCAATATCATATTGGCGGTGATTCACATCAAGTCTGATCATTTGACAATCCATCGCTACTCTTTTTTGTACAGCAATTGTATCTGTTCATCTAATGTGATTGTAGTCTTGTTGGAGTAATATGGGTTGTGATTTAAATGGCGTTGCAACATGAAGAAAAGATATGCGTATACCGAGTGTTACCGCATCCTGGATGTCAACCCGGCATGTAGCTGGGATGAGTTGCGCCGGGCGTACAAACATCAGATTCAAAAGTGGCATCCTGACAGGTTTGCAGATAAAACTGCCGAAAAGGAGGCCGCTGACGATAAAATAAAACGCATTACAGCGGCTCACCAGCAACTTGTTGCCTATTATCGTCAACACGGTAAATTACCAGCACCTGAAACAGAACCCGTCCCGCAAAAATTGCCGCAACCGGATGTTGTGCATGTCCATGCCGCCACTTCACCCGTCCGGTCCAGGCCTGCAGCAAAAATACAAAAAAAATCCGGTGTAATGCCGGTTGTAGGTGGTCTCATTATTATTGGGATATTATTCTGGCTATATACTCAAAGTGATGATCTCATTGATTCGGAATACACCAGTAATAAACCAAATAAATCTTCTGTACAAACAAAAAATTCAGGTTATGAAGAAGGTCAATATGAACAGGCGGGAGAAAACGGATCCATCACCGTTGAACCCGTGACCGGAAAGTTCATTACCTACGGATCCAGTATTGGTGAAGTTATCAGCATTCAGGGACCACCGGACAAAGATGAGGGTGATATATGGTACTACGGTGATTCGGAGCTGTACTTTGAAAAAGGCAAGGTAACCGGCTGGAAACACATTTCTGGATCAGGGCTGAAAACCGGCATTGTTCTGGATAAATAAAAATCCGGTTGATTGAGCCAACCTGAAATTATCTTGCGCCTTGCCCAAATAAAACCACTTGCAGCGTCTGGAACAGGATTGTCATATCCAGAAATGAACTGTAATTTTTGATGTAATAAAGATCGTACTGTAATTTGTTACGTGTATCTTCCATACTGTCACCGTAGGGGTAACATATCTGTGCCCAGCCGGTAATACCCGGCTTTACCACATGCCGTAATGAATAATGCGGAATGGATTGCTGAAAGTTCAATACAAATTCCGGACGTTCGGGACGTGGCCCGACAAAACTCATATCACCTTTCAGTACATTAATTAATTGCGGCAATTCATCAATTCGCGTTTTCCGGATAAAAGCGCCAATCATGGTAATACGCGAATCATTCTTTTTTGCAAACTGGGCGCCATTCTTTTCTGCATCAACACGCATGCTGCGAAACTTCAATACCTGAAAAGGCGCATCGCTCAAACCAATGCGAACCTGACGATAAAATACCGGGTCTCGACCAAAGCTGCTGAGCCAGATTGCTGCGGCGGTCAGTAGCATGATGGGGCTCGCCAGGATCAGAATCACCAGACTGACAACAATATCAAAAATACGTTTTGTGCCACTGGGAGAAACAGCGCTGGTAAAACCGGATGAAAAAATCACCACGCTTGGATGCAATACATCAAGTTCGATATGTCCGGTTACGCGTTCAAGAAAA
>JAUPMA010000323.1 GCA_030836935.1 Pseudomonadota bacterium
AGTGAAGCAAGTGTAGCAAGTCGGGAGGTGGGAAGCAGGGAGCAGGGAGCTGGAAAAAGATTCCCCTCTTCCCAACCAATCAATTCAGGCAAACTGCCGGTTCATTTCATTTACGGCCTGTTCGATTTCGTCGGGAGTGGCGAGATCGAGCATGGGGCGAACCAGTGTAGCGAGTTTGCCGAGGTGGCTGTGGTTAATGATGTGCTTGATCTCCAGCAGGCTGCCGGCCTGGACGCTGAAGTTGCGCAGGCCCATGCCGAGCAGCAATCTTGTATAGAGCGGATCACTGGCCATTTCGCCGCAAAGCGATACTTCAATGCCAATTTTTTCACCGGCCTGCAGGGTCATGTCGATGAGTTTGAGTACCGACGGGTGCAGCGGCTTGAACAGGTGACTGACTTCGTCATCAATGCGATCCATGGCGAGGGTGTACTGGATCAGGTCGTTGGTACCGATGGAAAGAAAATCGAGTTTGCGGGCAAAGGCGGTTGCCGACAGTGCCGCAGCCGGCACTTCGATCATGGCGCCCAGCGGCAAATGCGGATTGAAGCGTTTGCGTTCGGCACGCAGTTCGGTTTTAGCCTGCTCGATTAACACAATCACCTGATCCAGTTCGCTGACGCAGGTGAGCATGGGAATCATCATGTTCACCGGGCCATAGGCGCCGGTGCGCAAAATGGCTTTAAGCTGAAGCATGAATAAATGCGGTTCTTTCAGGCAGCGGCGAATGGCGCGCAAACCCAGCGCCGGATTGTGTGCCATCGGACCATGCTGCAGGGTGTCGCGCATTTCCTTGTCGGCGCCGAGATCGGCGGTGCGGATGGTGAGCGGATGACCTTTCAGTGCGCGCAGGGCGCGACTGTACACTTCAAACTGTTCCTGTTCGGACGGCCATTCATCACGTTCCATAAACAGCATTTCGGTGCGGTACAAACCAACGCCGGTGTGATCATACTGGCGCAATGTGCGTACATCATCCGGGCCATCGATGTTGCCATTGAGGTTGATGCGTCTGCCGTCGGTTGTCACGGCCGGTTTGTTTTTCAGGCTGAACAGATTTTGCTGGCGGCGTTTTTCATCTTTTTGCAAATCGCGGAAATGACGCAGGCTGTGGCTGTCCGGCTCGGCAATCAGCATGCCCTGGCCGCCATCCACTACCAGCCAGTCACCGGCCTTGATCAGCTGCCGCACATTGCGTACGCCAACAATGGCAGGAATGCCAAGGTTGCGCGCCAGAATGGCGGTGTGTGACAGCGGGCCACCGAATTCGGTAATGAAGCCGGCAATTTTCTGGTGACGCATCACCAGTGTGTCGGCCGGTGTGAGGTCGTCGGCAATGATGATGCGGCCCTTGAGATGATCGCCCTGCAAATCTTCCGGCGCGTCGGCATCAGTGTCGCAGGCCAGGCAGCGCTGGATGCGTTGCACCACGTGCAGGATGTCATCCTTGCGGGTCTTGAGGTAGGCATCGTCCATGTCGTCGAATACTTTTTCCAGCCGGTCGCATTGCGATTGCAGCGCCCACTCGGCATTGCATACGCGATGACGGATGTGTTCCACCGTGCCTTCGCAGAGCACCGGATCATCCAGCATCAGCAAATGGGTGTCGATGAAGTGCGTGATGTCGTGCGGTACATCGGCGCTGAATTTCTGCTTGATGGCTTCGAGCTGTTTTTGTGCCTGCGCCCGTGCGGTGTGAAAGCGCGCAATTTCGTGTTCGATGCGGCCCGGTGCAATCGCATATTCCAGGATTTCCGGACGCTCGCGGTACAGCACATAGGCCTGGCCTATGGCTATGCCCTTGGAAACGCCGATGCCATGGAACATGACGGACATTTATTTATTGTTCCTCGCCAAATTTGTCATTGATGAGTGATGTCAGGGCGCCCATGCAGTGATCGGCATCATGGCCGTTAACATGCAGCACCAGCTGGCTGCCCAGTCCGGCGGCCAGCATCATCACGCCCATAATGCTCTTGCCATTGACGCGATGGCCATTTTTTTCGATATCCACATGGCTGCTGTATCCCGATGCGGTGCTGACAAGTTTGGCGGCCGCGCGGGCATGCAAACCCAGTTTATTGATAATTTGTATTTCCTGCCGCAGTTCAGCCATGCCTGTTTTCCCCGCACAGTACAATGCCGTCCCGGCCTCCGGATATTGCCTTGGTTGCCAGTTCGTTGAGGTTGAGATCGCCGTAATTCAGTACCCGCACCAGCATCGGCAGGTTAATGCCCGACACCAGCCGGATGTCTGGCCGGCCATCCAGTGCCCTGGCAACATTGCAGGGCGTGCTGCCAAAAATATCACAGAGCAGCAGCACGCCATCACCCTGATCGAGCCGGCTGATGGCCGCCAGTGCCTTTTGCCGGATGTCATCCAGCGGCGCATCCAGCGGCACTTCGAGTATCGCTGTCTGCAGGCAGCACTGGCCGAGCATATTGCGCGCGGTGTTGAGCAACGCTGTGGCTATGCCAGGATGGGTAATGATTAACACACCTACGTTCATCTGGATTTCCAAGAGTTAAAGTTTAAAGTTTAAAGTTCAAAGGAATAGCATGTTCCATGCTGCTTTAAACTTTATCCTTTGTACTGCGCCGTGTATCTTCACCTGCCAATTATTCGAGCTCACGATGGCGTAAAGATACATGCGGATACTTGTTGCGCAATTCATCGCACAGTTTTTCGGCCATGTATACCGAACGGTGCTGGCCGCCAGTGCAGCCCAGCGAAATGGTGAGGTAGTAACGATTCTGCAGATTGAATTGCGGAACCCAGTTTTCAAGAAATTGCAGCAGCTGGTTGTACATGTCGATCACTTCGTGGCGTGAATCAAGAAAATGCCGCACGGCCGGATCCTGGCCAGTGAGTTCGCGCAGTGTCTGGTTCCAGTGCGGATTGGGCAGGCAGCGCAAATCAAATACAAAATCCGAATCACTGGGCGCGCCATTTTTGAAACCGAAAGACTGTATCAGCAATGACATTTCGTGCGCCGGTTTCAGCAGCACCCGTTCTTTCAGCAGGCTGCGCAACTGGTGAATGTTGGTGCGTGTGGTGTCGAGACATAAATCCGCCACCAGCGCTACCGGCGATAACAGGTTTTGTTCCAGCTCAATGGCTTCGGCCAGCGGTATGCCGCGCTTGGCCAGCGGATGGCGGCGGCGGGTGTCGTTGAAACGCTTGATCAGGGTGTTGGCTTCAGCCTGAAAATAAATGATTTCGACATGAATTTTTTTGGCCTGGATATCGTCAATGATTTCCTTGAATCGCAACAGGTCATCGACACCGCTGCGGGCATCAATGCCGACAGCCACTTCGTTGTAAATGCGCATCGGTTGGCTCGATAGCTGATCGATGAAATCCGGCAGCAAACCCAGCGGCAGGTTGTCGATGCAATAAAAACCCTCGTCTTCCAGTGTGTGCAGGGCGACCGACTTGCCGGAACCGGACAGGCCGCTGATGATTACCAGTTTCATTTTTCTTGTCCGTTTGTTTTTCCGTTCATGTAATCACTCTGGCGCTGGATGAATTCATCTGCTGCATTGTGGCCATGTTCAACCAGGATGAAGTTGCGCACGGCCGCTTCAACCATGACGGCCAGGTTACGTCCCGATGCAACCGGCAATAAAATTTCCGGAATATCCACATTGAGAATCTTGCGGGTGGACCGGCTGCCGTACAAACGATCCATTTTCATCTGGTCTTCCAGCGACATGTTGACCAGATGAATAATCAGCCGGAGATATTTGTTTTGCTTGATGGCGTTGTCGCCGTACATGGCGCGGATGTTGAGCACGCCGAGCCCGCGCACTTCCATGAAATCCTTGAGAACGGGCGGACAGCTGCCGTTGAGCATATTGGGCCCGGTGCAGGTAAAAATCGGGGCGTCGTCGGCAATCAGGCGATGGCCGCGGGTAATCAGTTCCAGCGCCAGTTCGCTTTTGCCAATGCTGCTGGCGCCGGTCAGAAGCACGCCATTGCCCATGACTTCCATGAATACGCCGTGCACGGTGGTGCGTTCGGTCAGCAGGTTGGATAAATAAAAACGGATGGCATCAATCAGTGTATTGCTGGGCTGGCTGCTCAGCAGCAGCGGCGTATGGTGCTGATCGGCCAGCTCAATGAATTCGGCGGGAGGCTGAATATTGTCGCTGGCGATAATGGCGGCAGTGCGGCGCGAAAACAGCTGTTTTTGCATGTCGCTGCGGGAATTTTTTTTCAGCTGCCGCAAATGCGCCCATTCGGTTTTGCCAATTACCTGGATGCGGTTGGGGTGAACCAGGTTGAGATGGCCGACCAGTGTCGCCTGGTCGTTCAGGCGCAAATTGCGCTTGATAATACGGTGTTCGTGATGGCGTCCCGCAATCCAGTGCAAATCAAGTTGCTCATGCAGCAGATCAAACAGTTTTTGCGGGGTCAGCTTGTCCATAGTGCAGGCGGGTTCAGACCGGTTCCCTGTTCATGAAGCCTGTGACACATGCTCCCAGCCGGACAAATGGCGGAACAGGTCGTCATTGGTGCGGCACTGGCGCAATTTGCTGCAAAACACCGGATTGCTGAACATGCCGGCCAGCGATGCCAGAATCTGCAAATGTTCATCAGTGTGCTGATCGGGTACCAGCAGGCCAAACAGCAGGTCTGTCGGCTGGCCGTCGATGCTGTCGAAATCAACCGGCTGCTCCAGCCGGATGAAGGCGCCGATGGACTGGTCGAGATGGGGGATACGGCCATGCGGCAGGGCCACGCCATGGCCCAGTCCGGTGGAACCCAGGCGTTCGCGTTCCACCAGCCGGTTGAAGATTTCGCCGTGATTCAGGCCCAGCGCACCCTGCGCCAGTAATTGACTGAGTTTTTCCAGCAGGCGTTTCTTGCTGCTGATGTCGTGCAGGCAAATGACACGGTCGGGTGCGATGAGATGATTCAGGTTCATGCGACTGTTTCACTATTCTTCGCCAACGGTCTCGTTGTGGCCTTTGTGATGATCCTTGATTTTCTGTTTGTACTTGGTGACCTGGCGGTCGAGCTTGTCCATCAGGCCGTCAATGGCGGCATACATGTCGCCTTCGGTATGTTCGGCAAAAATGTTGTTGCCGCTCATGTTAACGGTGGCTTCGGCCTTGTGACGGACGTTGTCCACCGACAGGATGACGTGGGTATTGCTCACCTTGTCGAAGTGGCGTTCGATGCGCTCCAGTTTCTTTTGCACATATTGGCGCAGTGGGTCGGTGATTTCTACGTGATGGCCGGTGAGGTTGAGTTGCATAAAATGACTCCTTGGGTCAGGCCTCAGTTGAGGCGTTTTCTTTCGTTGGATGGTGCGATCATCATGGCTTCCCGATATTTTGCCACAGTTCTGCGCGCCACATTGATGCCTTGTTTAATCAGCAATTCGGCAATTTTATTGTCGCTCAGCGGTTTGCGTGCCTCTTCGCCATCAATCAGCTTCTTGATCATGGCGCGAATCGCAGTCGATGAACATTCACCGCCATCGGATGTACCGACGTGGCTGGAAAAGAAATACTTGAATTCAAACACGCCGCGCGGGGTGTGCATGTATTTTTGGGTGGTCACGCGCGAAATGGTGGATTCGTGCAGCTCCAGTTCCTCGGCAATGGCGCGCAATACCAGCGGTTTCATGCCCTCTTCGCCGTATTCGAGAAAATTGCGTTGATGGGCCACGATGGAGGTGGCCACGCGCAGCAGGGTTTCGTTGCGGCTTTGCAGGCTCTTGATGAACCAGCGCGCTTCCTGCAAATTGTTTTTCATGAAGGTGTTATCGGTGCCGCGGTCGCCGCGGCTGACGTAGCTGGCATATAGCGGATTGATGCGCAGCCGGGGGGCGGTATCGGGATTGAGTTCCACCACCCAGCGGTTGTGAACCTTGCGCACGAACACATCCGGGACAACATAGGGCGTGGCCTTGCTGGCAATGGTGGCACCGGGCTTGGGATTGAGGCTGCGGATGAAGCGGATGATGTTGCCCAGTTCTTCTTCACTGAATTTGGTAAAGCGTTTCAGGCGGGCGTAATCGTGGTTGCCGAGCAGGTCGAGAAAGTCTTTTACAATCAGCCGTGCGCCTTTGACTTCGGGCAAGCCGGGGTCGAACTGGTCCAGTTGCAGCAGCAGGCATTCCTTCAGGTCGCGGGAGGCGACACCCACCGGATCAAAGTGCTGTACCAGATGCAGCACGGCCTCGACTTCATCGAGCTCGATATCCAGCGCGTCAACCAGCCCGGCATGGATGTCTTCGATGCTTTCAGATAAATAACCTTCTTCGTCGATGGCATCAATTACCGCCATGGCAATGGCGCGGTCGGTGTCGCTCATCGGGGTAACCTGCAGCTGCCACAGCAAGTGGGAAAGCAGGGCGTTTTCATCACCGCTCCGGTTCTCAAGGAATTCCTGCGCCTTGTCTTCGTCGCCGGGGCTGCCGGTGGCGGATACCTGCATGTCGTATATGTCTTCCCAGGCTGTATCCACGGGCAGGTCTTCGGGAATGGTCTGGTTGTCGTCTG
>JAUPMA010000324.1 GCA_030836935.1 Pseudomonadota bacterium
ACCAAGGCCGTGCTGCCGCGCGAGAGCATTGCCAGATGGACCCTGATTCGATTGGGTTTGCTGCTGTTGTTTGTCGGTACCGGATTCTATCTGGTGTCAGCCATATTGCTCGGCCAGCGTTTTGATGTCTTCGAGTCAGAGCAGTACCGGCAGGACGTCGCCCGGGTAGTGGCTGTCATTGAGCAGGATCGCTTGTCGTTGCTGTCTTCTGTTAATGATTATGCCAAATGGAATGATAGTTACGCATACATGAAAACGCGTGATCCTGAATACCTTGAAAACAACCTGAGTGCCGAGGCCATAGTCAACTTGCGTGTTGACTGGGTTGTGTTTTTTACTCTGTCAAATCAGGTGTGGTCATCACTTGAACTCAGGGATGACACACTGCAACCCGTGTTAAAAGAAAACCTGGATCAACTCGGGGCTCTGGTTTTCAGCTCGCAAGTATCCCGGCAAAGCTACGAAGGAACATATATTTTGTGGCAGCAGGGACAAGCGCTGATGGTGGCTGTGTCTGAGGTGACGGATAACGATCATAAACAACCTGGCAACGGCCACATGGTGTTTGTTCGTCATCTCAATGATACCTATCTGGGTGGTATCCGTAAGCTTACCGGGGTGTCCTTTGAACTGTTGCCTGTTGAAATCGGTATCGACTACCCTGCCATCAGGGTGAATGACATGGATGGCACTTGGCAGGCACGAAAAAAGCTGGATAACCTGGCTGCAGAGATAGCTGTATCCGGCCCGGGGCGACTGGCTGATGAGCGTCGTGTGACCGAGTTGTTATTGGCAGGTAATGCACTTTTCCTTGTTGTGCTTGCATTGTTGGGCATCCATTGGATTCTTAATCGCCGTGTGTTGCGTCGTTTGGCTGAATTCTCCTCGCTTGCCGATCGCCGCCGTAATGAGGCTGATAATCAGGTGCGTTGGCCGGTTGCAGGCCATGATGAGCTGGATAATCTGGCGACCTCGCTCAATGAGCTTATGGATGACGTTGAGGATCATCATACTAATCTCAGCTATCTTGCCGACCATGATGTGTTAACCGACCTGGGTAATCGCCGCCAGTTGATGGCACGTCTGGAAGCCATGCAGCACCCGAGTCGCCGTCAATCTGACCTGTCATGCAGTTTGCTGTTAGTCGATCTCGACAGCTTCAAACTGGTAAATGATGGTCTGGGTCATGCGGCAGGAGACTGGGTGTTGCAGGAGGTTGCAAGCCGTATCCGCACCCTGATACGTGAGGAAGATACGCTGGTACGTCTTGGCGGGGATGAATTTGCCTTGTTGTTGTGCAAAATCACGCCTGAGAATGCACTGCATTTTGCAGAGCGCATGTTAATAGCATTATCGTTACCAGCCAGTTATGAAGATCGCCAGTTAACGATCAGTGCATCTGTCGGCATTGCCCAAACGCAACCCGATCTTGCGCCGGCAGAACTGCTGCGCAACGCCGATCTGGCGATGTACGAAGCCAAGCGGCTGGGTAAAAAACGGGCGGTTATGTTTGATAATGCCTTGCTGGATGTTGCGGCCCGGCGCTTGCGTCTGGAGCAGGCTTTACACAGTGCGCTGGAGGATGGTGCACTGGATGTCTGGTTTCAGCCCATTGTTGATTGTCGGGATAATACGGTCACTGGCATGGAAGCCTTGTTGCGCTGGTCTTTGGATGGTGGCTATATCCCGCCTGATGAATTCATCAGCATTGCAGAGACTAATGGCCTGATTGTTCAGTTCGGCAAGTTTGTGCTGAGCCATGCGTGTGCTGCACTCAAGACTTTGCAACCTGAATATCCGGAACTGAGCTGCAATATAAATTTATCGGTACGGCAATTTGCCGATATCGGTTTGCAACAGGATATTCATGCCAGTTTGCAGAAATACGGTTTGTCACCAAACCTTTTGCATCTGGAGCTGACCGAAAGCCTGGTGGCAGAACACGAAATTGAAATACTGCCGATGATGCTGGCACTGGTTCATAGTGGTTTGAAATTTCATCTGGATGATTTTGGTACCGGTTATTCATCGCTTGAAAGGCTGCGAAAATTGCCAATTGACACACTTAAGATTGATCGCAGTTTTGTGACACCCTTGCGTGAGGGTGATGATGTGATGGTTCGAAGCATGATCCGCCTTGGGCAGGAACTCGGAATGTCAATCATCGCTGAAGGTGTCGAAACCGAGGAAGAGCTTAATCGTTTGCGGACACTGGGTTGCACACAGATGCAGGGTTATTTGTTCGCACGACCCATGCCGTTTGCCGATTTAAGTGACTGGCTCGCCCGGTGGAAGCAGTCAAAAATAAAATAAACTAATTCCTGCTCTTAAGTAAGTGTCTTTCAGCACGAAGCTCAATATGAACAAGTGTCCGTACTTTGCAAAATGTAAATCTGGCCGCAGAATCCTTGCATGACGGATGAAACCTTACAGACTCTGGTGCGCGCACTGGGCGAACAACTGGTTGCGCAAAAACTGCTACTGGCTACAGCGGAATCCTGCACCGGTGGCTGGGTATCCAAAGTGATTACCGATATCGACGGCAGCTCGCGCTGGTTTGATTGCGCCCTGGTGACTTACAGCAACCAGAGCAAACAGGATTTGCTGGGTGTGTCGAAAACGACGCTGGAAAAATTTGGCGCTGTGAGCCAGCCGGTAGTAAAGGAAATGGTGCTGGGATTGCTGGATCGTTGCAATGCCCATATCGGTGTTTCCATCAGCGGCATTGCCGGGCCGGGTGGTGGCACGGAACAAAAGCCGGTGGGTACTGTGTGGATGGCCTGGGCAAAGCCGGGGCAGGTGATTGAGTCCATGCGATTCCAGTTCAAGGGTGATCGTGAACAGGTGCGGTTGCAGGCGGTGGCGGAAGCGCTGAAAGGTGTGCGGCGTTTGATTACCTATGGCTGAATTGGAGTACGCCCTCTCCCACCGCCGACTGTCGTCGGCGGTTCCCCCTCTCCCGCTAGGCGGGCGAGGGTAAGTTGGTGTCTTCACGCGACAACATCATTAAATCACGGCGTTTGTTTTTTGCACTCTGGCCGGATGAATCTGCATGCAGTGAAATTGTCCGGCAATTTAAACGCATGCCCCAGTACAACATGCACGGTAACAAAACAGTTCCATCCAATCTGCATATCACGCTGCACTTTATCGGCAATGTTGATGAATCCATGTTGGCTTGTTTGCAACAGGCCGCAAGAACGGTACATGCCCCGGCATTTGAATTGAAACTTGATCAGCCAGGTTATTTCAGCAAGCCGCAGGTATTCTGGCTGGGGTGTGCAAGCACTCCGGCGGCTATGCAGACATTGCATCGGCAACTGGCTGATGCGCTCCTGCACTGTGGCTATCAGGCTGAAACTCGACCCTTTTCACCGCATGTCACGCTGATGCGCAAGTTACGTGACCCGGGTGATTTGATACCGGTTGAGCCTATCGTCTGGCCTATACGTTCCTTCGCACTGGTTGAATCCATTGCCTGTGCAGAAGGAGTGATCTATCAGCCGCTGGAAAATTATTTTCTCGAATAGCTTGACGTTCACGAAAACGTTCTCTAATCTTTCTCCATGAGAACTTATAGAGAACCACGCCATGATCTCTGACAGCCAGCGCAAAACTCTAGAATTCATTCGTCGCTATGTGGCGGAGCATGGCTACGCACCCAAGCTGCATGAGATTGCTGACGGTATCGGTATCAAGTCACGCGGCGTGGTACATCGCTATGTTCAGGCACTAACGGATCAGGGTTACCTCGAACACGAGCCGGGCAAACACCGCGGCCTGCAACTGGCCGATGTTGATGGGGCTAACGAATCAGAGAACACGCTGACTTTGCCGCTGCTGGGAAAAATCGCCGCCGGCATGCCGATTCAGGCCATACCCGGCCAGGATGAAATCAGCCTGGCTGAATTCTTCCTCGGTCCTGGCCGGTTTGCCCTGAAAGTACAGGGTTCCTCCATGATTGATGCCGGCATACTCGATGGTGATGTGGCCGTCATCAAACAACAGAATCACGCACACAGCGGCGAGATCGTGGTAGCGCTGATTGATAATGACGAAGCCACGCTTAAAACCATTAAATATCAGGCGGGCCTGGTTCAGCTGATTCCTGCCAACCAGAGCATGCAACCCATGATATTCGAGCCACAACGGGTGCAGATTCAGGGTGTATTGGTAGGGTCATTCAGACGCTATTAGCAGTAGACTGCGCAAATCAAACTTAACGACAAGACAACAAACAGCATCCACACAGGAGACGCAAATGGACAATAACCGTAAACAGGCCCTGGCCGCAGCACTGACTCAAATCGAACGCCAGTTTGGCAAAGGTTCGGTTATGCGCATGGGCGATTCCACCGCCGCACGCGATATTGAAGCCATTTCAACCGGCTCACTGGGGCTGGATATTGCATTGGGTATAGGTGGGCTTCCCAAAGGCCGGGTGGTTGAAATTTACGGTCCGGAATCTTCAGGCAAAACCACGCTTACCCTGCATGTGGTGGCCGAAGTACAGAAAGCCGGTGGCACAGCCGCATTTATTGATGCGGAACACGCACTGGATCCGATCTACGCCGCCAAGCTGGGTGTGAATGTGGATGACTTGCTGGTATCGCAACCGGATACCGGCGAGCAGGCACTGGAAATCACTGACATGCTGGTGCGTTCCGGTGGTGTCGATGTGGTCATTATTGACTCAGTCGCCGCCCTGACTCCCAAGGCTGAAATTGAAGGCGAAATGGGCGATTCCCATGTTGGTTTGCAGGCGCGATTGATGTCACAGGCATTACGCAAGCTCACTGCCAATATCAAACGTTCCAATACGCTGGTGATTTTCATTAACCAGATTCGTATGAAGATTGGTGTGATGTTCGGCAATCCCGAAACCACAACCGGCGGTAATGCGTTGAAGTTTTACGCCTCGGTTCGTCTGGATATTCGCCGCACCGGCGCGATCAAGAAGGGTGAAGAAATCACCGGTAACGAAACCAAGGTGAAAGTGGTGAAAAACAAGGTAGCACCACCCTTCAAGCAAGCCATGTTCGAGATTCTGTACAACGAAGGCATTTCCCGCGAAGGTGAAATCATTGATCTGGGTGTGGAATGCAAGCTCATCGAAAAATCCGGCGCCTGGTACAGCTATAAAGGCGATCGCATCGGTCAGGGTAAAGACAAGGTGCGCACCTTTTTGCAGGAAAATCCGCAAATCGCCAAGGAAATCGAAACCCAGATTCGTACCGCGCTGTTAACCAATCCAACGGTTGCGGCTACATCGGCGGCAGCTATGGCCATTGATGAAGGCGAGCTGGAAGAAATAGGCGCTGACATTTAGGTTGTCGCCTGCCATGCCCATTGCAACTGGTTCTGGAAAAAAAGAATCTGTAACAGCCCGTTCTGCAAAGGACGTGGCTATGGGTCTTCTGGCTCGACGTGAGCACAGTGCGTCGGAGCTGAAGCGCAAGTTGCAGCAAAAAGGCTGCGCAGCAGACGAAATTGTTTCCGGGTTATCGCAGTTGCAGGCAGACGGTGCCTTGTCTGACCGGCGCTTCACCGAAGCCTATGTTCACATGCGCAAGAACAAAGGCTATGGCCCGGTACGTATCATGGCTGAGCTCAGGGAGAAAGGCGTCAGTGCAGAACTGGCAAATGAATATCTCTATCAGGATGTGCTGGACTGGCAAGCTATCTTGCGCCAGCAGTACCTGAAAAAATATTCGGGAGAACCACTGACGGATTATCATGAAAAATCAAAACGTATAGGTTACCTGCAAACACGCGGCTTCAAGCTTGAGTGGATATTCGAGCTTTTCGACGAGTAATACAGGTAAGCTGATCAATTTAGCATGATGAATTTCTCCGCTCTTCCCTAGCTTTCATCCCCGCCCGGATGTTATAAATCAACAGCTTTTATAACTCCCACAAATATTAAATTGCATGACCACTACAGCTGAAATCCGCGCCCAGTTCCTCGACTATTTCAAATCCAAAGGCCATGAAATCGTGGCATCCAGCAGCCTGATTCCGGGTAATGACCCGACTTTGCTGTTTACCAATGCCGGCATGGTGCAGTTCAAGGACTGTTTTTTAGGTCGTGATCAGCGCAGTTATGTCACCGCAGCCACGGCCCAGCGTTGCGTGCGTGCCGGTGGCAAGCACAATGACCTGGAGAATGTCGGCTACACCGCGCGCCACCACACATTTTTTGAAATGCTGGGTAATTTCAGCTTTGGCGATTATTTCAAACGTGATGCTATTTTTTACGCCTGGGAGTTTCTTACCCAAGTCATCAAATTGCCCAAGGAACGCTTGTGGGTCACAGTATTTGAAGAAGATGACGAAGCAGCCAATATCTGGATCAAGGAAATCGGTGTTGATCCCAACCGTTTGAGCCGGATCGGTGCCAAGGACAACTTCTGGTCCATGGGTGATACCGGACCCTGTGGCCCCTGCACAGAAATTTTCTACGATCACGGCCCTGAAATCTGGGGTGGGCCCCCGGGCACTCCGGAAGCCGATGGCGACCGCTACATCGAAATCTGGAATCTGGTGTTCATGCAATTCGACCGGGCCAAAGACGGCACCATGACCAAACTGCCGAAACCCTCGGTGGATACCGGCATGGGTCTGGAACGTCTGGCAGCCATTTTGCAAAATGGCCACAGCAACTACGACATTGATCTGTTCCAGAGCCTGATCCGGGATGCAGCCAAACTTACGGGTTGCAATGATCTCGGTAACAGCTCACTCAAAGTTATCGCCGATCACATTCGCTCCTGCTCATTTTTAATTGCCGATGGCGTGCTGCCTTCCAATGAAGGCCGCGGTTATGTATTGCGCCGTATTATTCGTCGTGCACTGCGTCATGGGCACAAGCTCGGTCAACCCGATCCGTTCTTTTACAAACTGGTAAAAACCCTGGTGAAAGAAATGGGTACGGCCTATCCCGAGCTGAAAGAAAAACAGGCCAGTGTCGAAAAAGTTCTGAAACTGGAAGAAGAACGATTTGCCGAAACGCTTACTCACGGCATGAAGTTGCTTGAGGAATGTATCACGACACTCAAGGGCAAGGAAATTCCCGGTGATGTGGTGTTCAAACTTTACGACACTTACGGTTTCCCGGTGGACTTGACCAATGATGTGGCGCGTGAACGCGGTTTGACCATTGATCAAACCGGTTACGAAAAAGAAATGGACGTGCAAAAAAATCGCGCGCGTGCCTCCAGTCATTTTGGTGTGGATTACCACGATGCGATCAGTACCGATGCCGTTACTACGTTCACCGGTTACGATCATCTGCTGGATCGTTCCAAAGTACATGCCTTGTTTAAAGGCAATCAATCCGTCAACGAAATTCATGCTGGTGATGAAGCTGTGGTGATTTTGCAGCAAACACCATTTTATGCGGAATCCGGTGGCCAGGCTGGCGATACCGGCGTGCTGGTGAATGAACACGCGCGCTTTGAAGTTATGGATACACGCAAACAGGGCAGCGCCTTTATTCATATCGGCCAGTTAAACGAAGGCAGTATCAAAGTTGGCGACAACATTGAAGCCATGATTGATGCCGGTCGCCGTAATGCCACCGTGCGTAACCATTCCGCCACCCATCTCATGCACGCTGCCTTGCGAGCAACCCTGGGCGAACATGTGCAGCAAAAAGGCTCGCTGGTTAACAATGAAAGATTGCGTTTCGATTTTTCACATTTCGAAGCCATCAAACCTGAACAGTTGCAACAAATCGAACAACAGGTAAATGAACAGATACGCCACAATTTGCAGGCTCAGGCTGAGCAAATGCCGATTGCACAAGCCAAATCAAAAGGCGCCATGGCCCTGTTTGGTGAAAAATATGGTGACGTGGTGCGCGTGGTTTCAATGGGAAATTATTCCGTTGAATTGTGCGGCGGTACTCATGTTGACCGCACCGGTGATATCGGCTTTTTCAAAATCATTTCCGAAAGTGGCATTGCAGCCGGCGTGCGCCGTATTGAAGCGGTGACAGGTGAAGGCGCAGTTGTCTGGGCAGAACAGCAGGATGCGCAAATCAATCGATTGGCCAGCATGATGAAAGCGGGTCGTGATGATATAGAAAATAAATTGCAGCAACTGCTGGAGCGCGTGAAAGCGCAGGATAAGGAATTGTCTCAACTTAAAACACGTCTGGCGACACAAACCGGTCGTGACCTTACGGCGGATGCCATTGAGATTAATGGCGTTAAGGTTTTGGCTACGCGAGTTGATGGTGTGGATAGCAAGGCATTGCGCGACACACTGGATAAACTCAAGGACAAGCTCGGTTCATCTGCAATCGTATTGGCTTCTGTTGCTGACGGCAAAGTGTCATTAGTGGCAGGCGTGAGCAAGGACCAAGCCAGCCGCATCAAGGCTGGTGATCTGGTCAACATGGTGGCGCAACAGGTCGGAGGCAAAGGAGGCGGTCGCCCGGATATGGCCATGGCCGGCGGCACGCAACCGGAAAATCTCGACGGTGCGCTGGCGGCTGTTCCGGAGTGGGTACGGGCGCTAGTGCAATAAAATAAATTTTAAATAAAAATAATTAAAAGTCCTTTCTGTTGATGGGCGCTTTGCTGGGTGAATCGTGAATGCGGCTGAATTGCGGGACAACTAAAAACTCGCTGTGCTGCGTTTTTGTGGTTTAGCGATGCTTATAAAGACCTTTTATAGGCGAATTTGTGAACCCGCGCGGGTTCAACTCCCGCATACCAATAAAAAAGGCCACCCAAAAATCGGGTGGCTTTTGTTATTGGTGGGGTGGCGTGGCGGGAATTATTCGGCCCATCCATGGGCCTCACCCCGTTGGGGCCATTTTCATGATGAATCATGAAAATGTTCAATTTCGTTCCAGACGAAATTAGTGAACCGTTCTTGCGTGTGAAGGTGACACGCAATCGAGGGTGCGAAGCACGCAAAGGCTCGCGGCTTCGCATCCACGCCACCGCCACAAACAAACAAGGCCACCCGTAAAGGGTGGCCTTGTTTGTTTGGTGGAGGTGGCGTCAATTTCGCCATTCAAGTAACTTGCTGAATCTAGAAATAAAAACAACATTGAATATTTCCTGTTACCCTTTGTTATACCCCGGTTGAAATTATTCTGATGCCGGGATGCTGATTCAGTTGTGAATGACATCATTATTACCCAGAAAATTATACCAAGCCAAGTGTAATTATCGAAAAAAACGAATCGCATAATAGTATTGATCGCTGCGAGCACGATTAAGTCATCCTGTTTTTGCGAAGTAAGTGGCTATTTTAACGCGTGATGTGTTTGCGTCGAATATTCTTTCTGGAATGTTTATATATGATGCGATTCTGCTTGATGACTTGCCACAATAAAAAAATTCCGAAGCCAAAAAAACAAACGATGATGAAGATCATGACTGTCTCGGATGGCATAAAGTATTTCCTTGTCACGTGAATAATCCAGTGACGGGTATGTTGTAGAAATTAAGTCAATATTTTTTAGAAAACAGTGCAAACAGGAAAGATGCCGCAAGCGAATGGCTGTACGGCATTTCCACGATACCAGATTAGTATTGTCACCCTATTACTGTATTAGTCGATGCTTGTCTATCCAGGCCATGATGTCTGTTGGCGCTGGGATAAAATTGACCACCTGTGCTGACTTAAAATTGACCAGGCGTTTAGCGGCGTAGCCTACTACGCCGCTGTGGATAAGTCTAAATATTTGCCGTTGTTTTACCCTCCTGTTTTGTTTGTCATTGGTTGTTCAATCTTTCAGAATTCTTCAACTTCCTCGGTTCCGGATCGTTGTGCTTTCTCCCGGGATTTAATCCGTGCCTTGGCGGTTGCGCTGCTGTGTTTGAATCGGTAGGACTCGTTGCCGGTTTCAATGATGTGGCAGTGATGTGTTAATCGATCCAGCAAGGCCGTGGTCAGCTTGGCATCACCAAACACGCTGCTCCATTCCGAAAAAATCAGATTGGTGGTGATGATCACGCTGGTTCTTTCATAGAGTTTGGAAAGCAAGTGAAACAGTAACGCGCCACCGGTTTGCGAGAACGGCAAGTAACCCAGCTCATCGAGAATCACCAAATCCTTTTGCATCAAACTCAAGGCCAGCTTGCCTTGCTTGCCGGCGGCTTTTTCCTGTTCCAGGGTATTCACCAGATCAACCGTGGAGAAAAAGCGCACGCGTTTGCCGTGGTGCTGAATGCCGGTCATGCCCAGTGCGGTGGCCAGGTGGCTTTTACCGGTGCCGGTGCCGCCGATCAAGACGACGTTTTGTGCCGCGTCGGTAAAGGTCATGGTGGCCAATCGCTGGATCAGTGAGGCATCCACTTTGGATTGGCTGAAATCAAAGCCGGACAAATGACGCTGTACCGGAAATTTGGCCGCATGTATCTGGTAGCTAATCGAACGGATACCACGATCGGTGGCTTCCGCTTCCAGCAGATGACGCAATAACCATTCCGACGATTCCATGGAAGCGGTGGCACCGGATGCGCCCTGGCTTTGCAGTTCGACATAACTGTCAGCCATGCCATAAAGTTTGAGTGCCTTGAGTTGCGTGATGATGTCAGACATGGGACACCGCCTGCACGTTCAAGCTGTCGTAACGCGCCGTATCCGCCCTGGGTTCTTCCGTAAGTGTTAAACCGGTTTCGGCTTTTTCCAGCGGCTGTGAAGGCATCAGTCGCGCCAGCACATTTAAAATATGCTCAACACTGGGCGCGCCGGATTCCAGCACCAACTCGACGGCGACCTGAACCGCTTCTACGCCATGCACCGGCACCGCTGCCAACACCTTGGCCATGATGCGATCACCCAGTTGGCGTTCGCGTCGTCGCAACGCGGCTTGTAATTGAATGAAGGGCGCGGGCATGTCGGCAAACGGTGCGCCGTTACGTAACGCGCCGGGTTTGTGTTCGATCAGGGGAATGTAATGCTGCCAGTGGTAACTGACGCGATCACGATCCAGAAATCGGGGATGACTCGCCACGAGGCTGTTCTCGGCGGTGACATCAATCCGTTCCGGATACAAATGGATCGCGACCCGATGGTTGGCCAGATGACAGGGAACCGAATACCGATTGCGTTGCACGCTCACCAGACAGGTACTGGATACCCGCGCCAGCACTTCAACATAACCATCGAAGGGCGTTGGCATGGGCATCAAGTAAAGCTGTTCCTGCGCCAGCGCGTCCGCCACCGTAATATCGGCGTAGTCTGGATGTGGCAGCTCGGACCATAATGCACGGCAGCGCCTTTCCAGCCAGCTATTTAACTCGGCAAACGAATGAAACGTTTGCAACTTCGCATCCAGCCAGACACGACGCCGTGAATCCTGCACGTTCTTCTCGACAATGCCTTTCTCCCAACCCGAGGCGACATTGCAGAAATCCGGATCAAACAGATAATGCGCCGTCATCGCAAAAAAACGGCTGTTCACA
>JAUPMA010000325.1 GCA_030836935.1 Pseudomonadota bacterium
AGGTGACTGGCCGGCTCCCAATCAGGAGAGATCTATGAAACTAATTACGGCCATTGTTAAGCCATTCAAACTGGACGACGTGCGCGAAGCGCTGTCCAGTATTGGCGTACAGGGCGTTACCGTGACTGAAGTCAAAGGCTTTGGTCGCCAGAAAGGTCACACCGAGCTGTATCGCGGTGCGGAATATGTAGTGGATTTTCTGCCCAAGATGAAAATCGATGTTGCCATCGATGACAGCATTGTTGATCAGGTAATTGAAGCCATTCGCAATGCAGCCAACACCGGCAAGATCGGCGACGGCAAAATCTTTGTGTATCCACTTGAACAGGTCATTCGTATCCGTACCGGCGAAAGCGGTCCGGATGCCTTGTAATGAAGAGGAAAAACCCATGAGTTTAATAAAACGTTTTTTTGCGCTGGCCATGTTACTGGCCAGTCTCTCGCCAACCCTGGTGACGGCCGATGAAGCTGTAGCAGATGCCGTGGCCATGGAAACAGCCTCCGCCGAAACTGTGGCCGTGGATACCGCTCCTGTCGAATCCGCAGCAGCTGAGGAAGCAGCACCGGTGCCTGACAAAGGCGATACCGCATGGATGATGCTTTCAACCATGCTGGTTATTTTGATGATTATCCCGGGTGTGGCGTTATTCTATGGTGGCCTGGTGCGCGCCAAGAACATGCTGTCGGTGCTGACGCAGGTCATGGCTATTTTCTGCATGATTTCACTGTTGTGGGCGATCTATGGTTATTCACTGGCGTTTGGTGACGGCGGCAGCCTTAACTGGGCAATCGGTGACATGTCCAAACTGTTTCTGGCCGGCATTACGGCAGACAGCACAGCCGCAACCTTTACGGATGGCGTAGTGATTCCCGAACTGGTATTCGTAGCCTTTCAGCTGACTTTTGCCGCTATCACGGTCGCACTGATCATCGGCGGCCTGGCTGAGCGCGTGAAGTTTTCTGCCCTGATGGTTTTTGGTGCACTGTGGTTCACCTTCTCTTACCTGCCAATCACGCACATGGTGTGGGCGGCAGGCGGCTACCTGTTTGAAGCCGGTGACCTGGATTTTGCAGGTGGCACGGTCGAGCATATCAACGCCGGTATTGCGGCGTTGGTGGGCGCAATCATGCTGGGCAAGCGTATCGGTTATGGTCGTGATGCCATGCCGCCGCATAGTCTGCCCATGACCATGATCGGTGCCTCATTGCTGTGGGTGGGATGGTTCGGCTTCAACGCGGGCTCCAACCTTGAAGCCACTGGCGGTGCCGGTCTGGCTTTCATCAACACCATACTGGCCACGGCGGCGGCAGGCATGTCCTGGATGCTGACTGAATGGCTGTTGCGCGGCAAACCTTCCATGCTGGGTGTCGCTTCAGGCGTGGTTGCAGGTCTGGTAGCCGTCACACCGGCTGCTGGCCTGGTTGGCCCGATGGGTGCGATCATCCTGGGTGCAATTGCTGGCATGATGTGCCTGTGGGGCGTCACCGGTCTCAAAAAGGCCTTGGGCTATGATGATTCGCTGGATGTCTTTGGTATCCACGGTCTTGGCGGCATCATTGGCGCCATCGGTACCGGTATCTTCGTTTCACCCGCTCTGGGTGGTGTTGGTGTAGATGATTACACCATGGCAGGGCAGGTCATAACTCAGGCTACCGGCGTTCTCATCACCATCATCTGGTCAGGCGTTGTCAGTATCGTGTTATTCAAGCTTATTGATATCGCCATGGGTCTGCGTGTCAGCGAAGAACAGGAACGCGAAGGCCTGGATACTGCAAGCCATGGCGAACGTGCCTATACAAACTGATCAGCCAGAAACATTACAAATTCCAGCAGCATGACTCCTGCGGGGATTGTGTGGTCAGGCCGGGTAGCAATACCCGGCCTTTTTATTTTTGCGCCCGATGTTATGATGAATCATGAGTCAGTCAGGGTTAACAAATGAAAAACAGATATTACTTATTAATTTTTTCAGTTTTAATCACATGGCCAGCATACAGTGAAGTTTTCAAATGGGTAGATGCGCAGGGTAATACGCATTATGGCGACAAACCGGCGGATAAACAGACCTCAACCCAAATAAATGTTGCGGCTCCTGAAACCAAAATAACTGAACCCCAGTTATCCGAAGAGCGGGATGAGCGTCGGCGCCGTTTGGCGGATGCCATGCAGGAAGACCGGCTGAAGAAAAAAGAAGAAAAAGAGAAAAAACTGCAACAGCAGCAACAGTTAAATAAACAATGTATTTATGCCCGGGATCAGTTGCGGCAATATGAAGATTCCGGTTATTTATATCAACTTGACAAGGACGGCAACCGGATTACCATGTCTGATGAGCAACGCCAGTCCAGCATAGATAAATATCGGGCCAATATCAAAAAACATTGCGGCAATTAAAAACGTCTTGCAGAAACACCAGCAAGACGTTTTTCAAACGACACCATTATCGAGCAGTTGCAAGAGATTGAATAACCTGACTCAATGCATGATTGAAAATGGAGTGATCTGCAATTGCCCGTGACTTGCCACTGACCAGTTCGGCAACAA
>JAUPMA010000326.1 GCA_030836935.1 Pseudomonadota bacterium
CGTCAACACCCAGCCACCCGCCGATAACTCCACCTATCGCCGTCCCGGAAAAGATGAAGCCAAGGCGGATGATAAAACCGGCAAGGAAGATACCGCCAAAACACCTGCCGAAAAACGCGCCGAGGCAGCAAAAAAAGCCGAAAGCGACAAGCTGAAACAGGAAATGTGCGCCGAAGCCCGCGAAACCCTGCGCACCCTTGAGGAAAGCCCGCGCGTTCGCACCGAAGATAAAGAAGGCAATGTAAGTTATCTGAATGAAGACGAAGTGGCCAAACGCAAAAAAGCCGAACAGGAACGTGTCGGCAAATATTGCAAGTAACCAACATGGACAATCTGACTGCCACGCCTCCCATAAGCAGAGCATCCGCCAGCCACGGCTGGCTGTGGTTTCGCAATGGCTGGCAAATTTTCATGCGAAGCCCGATCAACTGGCTGGTAATGTGCGTATTGCTGATGGCCGGGCTGCTCGTACTTTCCATGATTCCCGTTGCCTCATTACTGCTGCAAATCATCATGCCCGGTTTTTCTGCCGGACTGATGCTGGCCGCGCATGCATTGCAGCACAATGAATCCATCAACATCGGTTATCTGCTGGCGGGTTTCAGGCGCAACAGCAACGAACTGGTCACACTGGGTGTAATCAGTTTGATCGCCAATGTACTGATTCTGCTCATCGCCGCCATGGTGGTAGCCGTATTCGGTGGCGCAACTTTCATCGAAACCCTGAGCAGCATGCAATCAGACGCCGCGCCCTCCGAAGAAATGCTCGGCGTTCTGCTGCTTGTGCTGATGCTGGTTCTCGCCCTTTCCATACCTCTGCTCATGGCATTGTGGTTTGCGCCGGCGCTGGTTGTGCTCAACAACCTCAAGGCGATGACGGCCCTCAAAACCAGTTTTGCGGCCTGCCAGCGCAACATGATTCCGTTTCTGGTTTACGGACTGGTTGGCATTCCGCTGATGATTGCTGCCGCCATTCCGTTTGGCCTGGGATTTATCGTGCTGATACCGGTGGTATTTTGTTCGATTTATTGCGCCTGGCAGGATGTGTTTGGCGAAACCAAAGAAAACTGATGCAATATTTTTCCATCCGGTTAACAGGCGGCAGTCGTTTACCGGATAATCACGCTTCAACCTGCTCCGGTTAAATTTTTTATGACTACCTCTATTGTTATCTGTGATGACTCCAGCATGGCGCGCAAGCAACTGGCGCGCGCCCTGCCAGAAAACTGGAATGTGGAAATCAGTTTTGCCGCCAACGGCTATGAAGGACTCAAGGCTATTAACAAGACCGGTGCTGAGATCATGTTTCTGGATCTCAATATGCCGGAAATGGATGGCTACGAAGTGCTGCGCACGATTCGCGAAATGGATCTGCCAACACTGGTAATTGTCGTATCCGGAGACATACAGCCTGAAGCCTATCAGCGCGTGGTCAAACTGGGCGCACTGGATTTTATAAAGAAACCGGTTGATCCGGGCATCATCGAAAATGTACTGAAAAAATACGGCATCCCCATTGAACGCAAAACAGCCGTCACCCAGATTGTTGTACCGGTCAACTTTAATGACGGCTATCAGGAAGTCGCCAATATCGCCATGGGACGCGCAGCCGATCTGCTGGCCCGGTTGCTGGATGTATTCGTTATTCTGCCTGTGCCAAATGTAAGCATGCTTGAAGCCAGTGAACTGCGCATGGCCCTGAGTCAGGTATCCGATCATACCGATTCCATTTCAGCTTTGTGCCAGGGATTTATCGGCCCCGGCATTGCTGGCGAAGCCCTGCTGATTTTCAATGAAACCAGCTTTGCCGATATTGCGGAATTAATGAATTTTAGCGGCGAAACAAATGAAGCCATACAAATGGAATTGCTTATGGATGTTTCCAACATTCTCATCGGCGCCTGCCTGAAAGGCATAGCCGATCAACTTGACATAACATTCAGCCAGGGACATCCGGTAATTCTCGGACGACATGTAAAAATGCAGGACCTGCTGCAACAGGAAGGAAGACAGTGGCAAAAAACACTGGCCATAGAAATTCCCTATAAAATCGAAAACAAGAAAATAGATTGCAACTTGTTGTTATTATTTACAGAAGATTCGATCAGAACGCTGAATGATCGCATCTCATGCATTATGGAATAAAAATGGAAACCAAAAATTCAATAGCCGATATTCACTGGTTAATGAATACACTGCAGAATATCGACGTCGGCATCATGGTCATAGACCGCCATTATGATATCCAGGTATGGAACAGTTTCATGGAAAACCATAGCGGATATTCGCCAACTGATATTATCGGCAAAAACATATTTTCACTTTTCACCGATATTCCACAGGACTGGTTCAGGCGCAAGGCCGAGTCGGTATTCCTGCTGAACAACCGGTCATTCATTACATGGGAACAGAGAGAGTATCTGTTCAGGTTCAAGAACTACAGGCCGATTACCGGCACCGCTGATTTCATGTATCAGAACATAACGCTGATTCCCCTGCTTTCGGCAGACGGAATCATCAATCATGTTGGCGTTATTATCTATGATGTTACCGACATTGC
>JAUPMA010000327.1 GCA_030836935.1 Pseudomonadota bacterium
TCCGCATGTACAGCCGTTACGCTGAAACACAACGCTGGCAAGTGGAAGTGCTGAGCGAAAACCCCGGTGAACATGGCGGCTACAAGGAAATCATTGCGCGCATCATCGGCCAGGGCGCGTATTCAAAATTAAAATTTGAATCCGGCGCGCACCGCGTGCAGCGCGTGCCCGCCACGGAAGCGCAGGGCCGCATTCACACATCGGCTGCCACCGTTGCCGTAATGCCGGAACCCGATGAAACAGAAACCATTGTATTGAATCCGGCCGACCTGAAAACCGATACCTTTCGTGCTTCCGGCGCCGGTGGCCAGCATGTGAACAAAACTGATTCAGCCATTCGCATTACCCACATTCCCACCGGCACGGTTGTGGAATGCCAGGATGAGCGTTCGCAACATAAAAATCGCGCCCGCGCGCTGTCGTTATTGCAGGCACGCCTTGCCGATGCCGAACGGGAAAAACAGCAACGTGAACAGGCGCAAACCCGCAAGTCACTGGTCGGCAGCGGTGACCGTTCCGAACGCATACGCACCTACAATTTTCCGCAAGGCCGCATCACCGATCATCGCATCAATTTAACCCTGTACAAACTCGATGATTTTATCGAAGGCAACATCAATCCGATTATTGAACCGCTGATTAACGAATACCAGGCCGAACAGCTGGCGGCGCTGGCTGATCAATAATCCAAACCAATACTGTAGGAGCGGGCTATGCCCGCGACATGCAGATATCGCGGGCATGGCCCGCTCTTACAATGCATTCAGACTACTCAGTAAACGCATAACGTGAACATCCAGCAACTAATCCAGCACGCCACACAATTACTCACCGGCATCAGCGACACCGCGAAAGCCGATGTTGAAATTCTGCTGGCGCATACACTCAGAAAATCACGTACTTTTTTGTACACCTGGCCGCAACATGAAATTGACGACGCCGCGAAAAAACAATTTGAACAGTATCTGGCACAACGCATTACAGGAAAACCAGTTGCGTACATCACCGGAGAACGCGAATTCTGGTCACTGAATTTACAGGTAACCACCGACACCCTGATACCACGTCCGGAAACCGAATTACTGATTGAACACGCCTTGCGTCTGTTACCCGAAACAGAAATAAAAATCGCCGACCTCGGCACCGGCAGCGGCGCCATTGCACTGGCACTCGCCAGTGAACGCCCGATGTGGCACATCACCGCCACCGACCAATCCGCCGCCACTCTTGAAATTGCCCACCGCAACGCGCAAAAACCGGGATTAAAAAATATCCGCTTCGTGCAAGGAAACTGGTTTGAACCATTAGGCAATGAACGCTTTCACGCCATCATCAGCAACCCACCCTACATTCCTGAAAACGACATTCATTTATCACAAGGCGATGTACGCTTTGAACCCGCCATCGCACTCAGCTCCGGACACGATGGCCTCGATGCCATTCGCCACATTGTTCAACATGCGCCGGATTATTTATTGGCAGGTGGTTTGTTGATGATTGAGCACGGCTACGATCAAAAACAGGACGTAAAAGAAATTTTTCAACACAATAAATTTATCAAAATTGAACAGCTTCATGATCTGGGCGGCAATCCGCGGGTAACGCTCGGTTACAAGAAATGACTTGGGTAAACACAGAAGATCATTACGACCTTAAATCATGTGGTCTTGCTTTTTGCTGGCACAAGTCAAGACCTGACCCCACAACCCCATACCGCCCGCATACCGCATACGACTCTCTCCTCTCATAAATAGCAAATAGCGAAATGATGTCATCGGAATGAGGTCAGTTCTAGACTCCGTTCCGCCGTTCACGATAACCAAGGACGAATCCAGAAACAAAAACGGCGGCACTTTGGCCGCCGCTATCGTGAACAAAAAAACTATCAAGCTGCTTTTCGACGCGCCACGCCAATCAAGCCCAGAAGTCCAGAGCCGAAAAGCCATGCTGCGGCCGGAACCGGGACGGCAGTGACAGCAGCGACATCCCCATCGCGCACAGCCCAGGCATAGTAGGCATAGCTCCCTTTACTATCCGCCTGCTGCCTGCCGTAGCTCGTGTTGAAATACCACGCGTTAGGTGTATACGGCGCATACTCCAACCCGAACCAGTATGTGGAGGCCTGGAGATTTTTAATCAAGCCGATGTCTCTTTGGCCTGAATATGCGCCATTACCAAAAATACCAAAGTCAGATTGAGGGAGGCCCGTCGTCGGGGAGTAGGCCGATTTCAAGCCTAGGTTGTTGAAATACATGTGCGCCATCTCGCTGTATACCGTGTTGCCGCTCACCGTCTGTACGTTGTAGCCGCAGTCTGTGCTGTTAATGGCACTGTTGGAGTTACAGCCATCATTTCCCAATGTGTTTAAATCCGGGCCATCAGTATCCATCATGGTGGGCAGGCGCCAGTCGTTGAGGTCGATGTTACGCACGCTGTCGTGATACACCAGATTCGCCGCCCAGGTGTTGGCAGCGGCCCAGGTCATCTTGCCATCAGCGTCGTGAAGGCTGGTCTTGGCGTAGTTGGCGTCTTGCAGCCAGGTGATTTTGAGCACGTCATCGTAGATCAGCCCGCCACCTCGGTCTACTAACGCGGCGTGAGCCGCACCAATGTCTGCAAGTACAGCGAATAATGCCAGGGATGTGACGGGTGTTTTCATGGTCTACTCCATTAGAATTGGGTTGTTTTTGCTTCTATTGCCTAGTATCAGTGATATCAGATTCGTTTGATTCGGAGTCAGGAGCAAAAGATCAGACTCGTTGATACATTAACACAAACACTTAAATAACTAAAATCATACCAATAACCCTCAGATTTTCTGTCTCCGCCATAGCACTTGACTCTGCCGGCCTGTCAATTTGTTTCGATAATTTTGTTTTAAAGTAATCGACTTACATCACCCATGCTTTATTTGTAGCATCCCGTTAATCTCCAGTTCCGACTCCGGAATGCGCGCACGAAACAGCATGAAGGACGCAATAACCAACAGCCATGCTCCGTATGGCATGTTTTATTCAGCGCAATGCATTTCACTTATTTCACCCTGCGCGGGCCAGGATTCAGCAATGCCACCTCGCAAATATGATCAGGTCTGCCTGTGTCTCCCGCCATGATCCATGAAGTAAACCTGTTGGTTTTTGTTCTTCATTAGCCATGGCTTATACACAAGAAAAACCTTGAACTCTTTTCGTGCTTGGCATAATTTCAGCGCCATGAGTACACCGGACCTGATCAAAAAACGCGAAATCCGCTTTTGCCATTTGCACCCGGAGAAAAACCAGGCGCAAAGCGCGTTGCTGTTGCTGAGCGATGCAGATGGCATTGTTGATATACGGTTTGGCGATACCCTGTGCCTGTACGTCAGTTACGATGTGCGCCGGCTTACTTTGCGGGCAATCGAGAATGTGCTGGTACGTCTTGGCTATCACCTCGACAACCGGCTGATTACGCGCATGAAACGCGCGGTGTTTGCCTATTCCGAGGACACCCAGCGCACCAACCTCGGCTGCACTGAAATTACCGACACCACTCTGATGTTTGTCACCCGCAAGGCAAACGGCAACCGTTGCCGCGACCGCCGGCCGGAACACTGGCGAAAATATTTGTAGCAGTACAAAGTTTAAGGCTTAAAGTAAAAAGGAATGCTCCATTCACCTTTAACCTTTCCCCTTTAAACTTTAAACTCCCTTCATGAACGACAAACAATTACTGCGTTACAACCGCCAGATCATGCTGCCACAACTCGGGTATGAGGGGCAGATAAAATTACTTGCGGCGCATGCAGTAATTATCGGCCTGGGCGGACTGGGTTCGCCGGTAGCCATGTATCTTGCGGCAGGCGGTATTGGCCAGCTTACGCTGGTGGATTTTGACAGCGTTGATTTGTCCAATCTGCAACGCCAGATTTTGCATCGCACCGAAAATATCAAACAGCCCAAAGTTTTATCCGCAAAAAATAACCTGTTGCAACTCAATCCGGAAATTTCCATTACCACCATTGATCACAAACTTGATGCGGACGAATTGAACCAGCTTGTTGCAACCGCCAGTGTGGTGATAGATGCCACGGATAATTTTGACAGCCGCTTTGCTCTTAATCGCGCCTGCGTGCAACACAAAATTCCGCTGGTGTCCGGTGCTGCCATTCGTTTTGAAGGCCAGGTGAGTGTGTTTGATTTGCGTGATGCCGGCAGCCCGTGTTATCGCTGCCTGTATGACGAGAATGGAACGCTTGAGGAAACATGCAGCACCAACGGCGTGATCGCGCCCATGGTAGGCATCATCGGCAGCATTCAGGCACTGGAAGCCATCAAGCTGATTGCCGAAATAGGTGAACCCTTGACCGGAAAATTATTAATTACAGACGGGTTATATCAGGAATGGCGCAGCATGAAACTGCGTAAAGATCCGCA
>JAUPMA010000328.1 GCA_030836935.1 Pseudomonadota bacterium
GCTGGCGGGGATCGTTTTGGCTTTGACCGAAAAAAAAACATACACCGCAGAGGGTAGGGTGGATACGCGCAGCGCAACCGCCGAGCGTTGGTGGATGCGCTGCGCTTATCCACCCTACAACTTTAACTTTGTTACCTGAATTAATTAAACTCAACCTTGGGTGGCGTGGAAATCGCCTGCTCGTTTTCCACCGTGAAACTCGGCTTGGTTTTGTAACCAAACATCATCGCCGTCAAATTGGTCGGAAACTTGCGCACAATCAGGTTGTATTCCTTCACCGCCTGAATATACCGGTTGCGCGCCACGGTAATCCGGTTTTCCGTCCCTTCGAGCTGCGCCTGCAAATCACGGAACAAACCATCGGCCTTGAGCTGCGGATAATTTTCACTCACCACCAGCAAACGGCTGAGCGCACTGGTTAATTCACCCTGCGCACTCTGGAATTTGGCAAACGCCTGTTCATTGTTAATCAGTTCCGGTGTCGCCTGAATACCGCCTACTTTTGCGCGCGCGTTGGTTACTTCGGTAAGCACCTGCTCTTCATGCGCCGCGTAACCTTTAACCACACTCACCAGATTCGGCACCAGATCCGCACGCCGCTGATACTGGTTCAACACCTCCGCCCAGTTGGCCTTGATGTCTTCATCGGTGGTTTGCAAATCGTTGTAACCGCAGGCCGTCAGATTCGACAACACAAAAACCAGAGCCAGCCATTTCAATACAGTTTTCATTTTGACTCCTTAAAATTACCAGTCAGGTGGGACATGGGCAGATTATACAGATGTAGGGTGGATAAGCGCAGCGCATCCACCTGAAGACCCTGGTGGATGCGTTTCACTTATCCACCCTACGACAGCAACGCTATCTTTCAACTTTTTATATTAACCATTACCCTTCACCCATGAACGCCATCTCACCCGCCATCAACGCCACCGTCACCGCCTCTGCCGGCAGCGGCAAAACCTGGCTGCTGGTCAGCCGCATTGTGCGGCTGATGCTGGAAGGCCACGCACCCGGCGGCATACTGGCGCTCACCTTTACCCGCAAGGCGGCGGCGGAAATGCAGCAGCGGCTGGCACAACGACTGTATGAACTGGCCACAGTGGATGATGCACAACTTGATAAATTACTGAAAGAAATTGATTTGCCGCCAACACCGGCAATCAGGCACAGTGCCCGCCAGCTGTACCAGCAACACCAGTACTGCGATTACCCGTTACGCGCCCAGACGTTTCATGCCTTTTGCCAGGATATTCTGGCGCGCTTCCCGCTGGAAGCCGATGTACCGCCCGGCTTTGCCCTGCTCGACAACGAAACCCTGCTGAAAAATCAGGCGCGTGAAGCCCTGTTCAATGAAGCCGCGCTCAATATGCAGGACGAGCTGGCGCAACAGTTACAGGATTTGATGCAGAGGTGTGGCAGTTATGAACAATTAAAAAAAGCCCTGCACACATTTATTGACCAGCGCAGTGACTGGCTGGCCTATATTGAAGACCAGGATAATCCCGCCGGTTTTGCAGCAAACAGTTTATTGCAAAAGCTGGCTGTCGATCTGAACAGCAAACCCTTCACCGAATTTTTCACTGCCCTCACTATTGAACAACTTGAAACCTTCATGTCGCTGCTGGCGCAACACCCCATTGCCAGCAATCTTAAAATTGTCGATGCACTGCGCGGGGTGCTTGCAACTCCTGGTGATGACGCCTCCTTTTCCGTTGTGCAGAACTGTTTCCTGACAGACAAGGGCGAAGCGCGCAAATCCATCAAGGACAGCAAAATTTTGCGTTCAAAGCTGGGAGACCAGACGGATACCCTGCTCCAGCTTAATTCTGAAATCACTGCAAACGTACTGGCGGCCATTGACATTCACAATCGCCAGCAGACCTGGCATCTCAATCAACTATGGTATTGCTGCGGCGAACATTATTTGCGTCATTACCAGAAACTCAAGCGTGATATGCGGCTGCTGGATTTTGCCGATCTGGAATGGAAAACTTTCCGCTTGCTGCGTCATGCCGACAATGCGCACTGGGTGCAGTACAAACTCGACCAGCGCATTGAACATTTGCTGATTGATGAATTTCAGGATACCAATCCGACACAATGGCAGTTGCTGCTGCCGCTGTTGCAGGAAATGGCGGCCGGAGAAAATGAACGCGCGCGCAGCGTTTTTCTGGTTGGCGACGAGAAGCAGAGCATTTACAGTTTCCGCCGGGCCAAACCGGAGTTACAGGCCATTGCTTCGGAATGGCTGGCAGATAACCTGAATGCAGAATCATTTCCGCTGAACAAATCCTGGCGTTCGTCACCAGCCATTATTGATTTTGTAAACAGTCTGTTTACACAGGATACGATGCATGATCTGCTGCCGGATTTTCCGCATCATGAAGCGCATAAAACGGATCTGCCCGGCGAAGTCGTTCTTTTCCCTGTGCAGGAATCCGAAAAAGAAGAAGCCGCACTGACGGAACCTGTTTCACTGCGTAATCCGCTGTCGCAACCACGTGAAGAAAAAGTGAATCATCACGATCAGGAAGGCCAGCAGATTGCACAACAGATCCGGCAATTGATTGATAACCGGATTGCCGTTCAGGAAAACGGCCGTGATCGCGCCATAAACTTCAGCGATATTTTTATTTTGCTGCGCAAACGCACTCATGTTACTTCGTATGAAAAGGCATTGCGCGAAGCCGGCATTCCGTATATCGGTGCCAATCGCGGCAGCCTGCTTGACTGCATTGAAGTGGATGACATGCTTTCGCTGCTCGACGCGCTGTTGACGCCTTTCAACAATCTGGCGCTGGCACAGGTGCTCAAATCACCCTTCTTCGGTGCCGATGATGATGATTTGATGCGTATTGCCGCGCATAAATCCACGCCGTTATGGATTGACCGGCTGGCTGAAATTGCACAGGAATTAAATGACCAGCATCCACTGCATCGTGCGCATCAACTTCTGGGTAACTGGTCAGCACTGGCAGATCACATACCGGTGCACGATTTACTCGATCGCATTTATCACGAATCACAATTACTCGAACGCTATGTTGCCAGCACACCGCCGGCACTCAAACCGCGCGTGCGCGCCAACCTGATCCGTTTTCTGGAAATGGCGCTGGATCTGGACAGTGGCCGTTACCCCAGCCTGATGCATTTTTTATTGCACATTCGCGAGCTGCAACAACAGGAACGCGACGCACCCGATGAGGCGCCGATGCAAACCGGCGATGCGCGCGTGAAAATCATGACCATCCACGCCAGCAAGGGTCTGGAAGCGTCCGTGGTTTTTCTGGCTGACACCATCAATACCGATAACAATCGCGATACATTGTCTGCGTTAGTCGAATGGCCGGCACAGCATGAACGTCCCACGCACATGCAACTGATACCCGCCTCAAATGCGCGTGATTGCATCAGTGAACACTACCTTGACATACAAAAACTCGCCGAAGAACAGGAACTGGCGCACCTGCTCTATGTTGCGGTCACCCGCGCCAAACAATGCCTGTACATCAGCGGCTGCCGTCCTTCCAGAAACATCGGCACCGACTGGTACACACCCATCGAAAACGCAATGCGTTCATTAACCTTGGCAACGGATGCACCGCTGGCCTGGCGCTACAAAGAATTATCACCTGCAACGCCAGCCGGCCCCGCTGCATCCGCCACGGCACAAGCTGTATTGCCACCGTTTTATTTCAGCAACATCACGTTCACCGGGCAGATTATTTCACCCAGCACAAGCAGCGACATGGCCGGTGCAAATGGCGATGCAGATGGACAGCAGCGCGGCACACTTATTCATCGCGCACTCGACCTGCTCAGCCGGCAACCACCCTGGACACCGAATCAGACCCTGCAAGCACTCAGCACAGAAATGATGTTGCCTGCTGAAGATGCGTTGCTTGCACAATGCCTGAACGAAGCGCAATCCGTTATCAGTGAATCGACTTTCAGAAACATTTTTTTTCCGGCCACCAATATCCGGGCCCTGAACGAATGCTCACTCAGTTATCAGACAGACAAGGGCCAGGTGATTGGCAACATAGACCGGATGCTGATCAGCGATAACGAAATATTGATTGTGGATTACAAAACACATCGTGTTGATGAGCAGGCCATAACTGCATTGGCAGAAAAATATACATCACAAATGCGGCATTATGCACGGGGAGCGCATCTGGCATGGCCGGGGCGGATTATTAAAACGGTTTTGGTGTTTACGTTTTGCAGGAAGATGGTGGTGGTTAATACATAGGATGGAATCATCCAACCGGATTTGTAGGTGCGCCTTCAGGCGCACGTGTATGTAATGAGTGTTTACTGATTTCACATCAAGTTCTGATAGCTTTATTCCGCCCTTTCAGGCGGGTAACTTTTTGTCCAGCAACAAAAAGTCACCAAAAAATGCC
>JAUPMA010000033.1 GCA_030836935.1 Pseudomonadota bacterium
ATTGATCATTGGAATACCGCGGCTTATTCAAGAATGAACAGCGGCTGGCCGAATTCTACCGGCTGACCGTTTTCTACCAGAATCGCCTTGACCACGCCGGACTTGTCGGCCTCGATCTGGTTGAGGATTTTCATGGCCTCGATGATGCACAGGGTTTCACCTTCCTTTACATGCTTGCCAATATCAGCAAACGGTGCCGAGCCGGGAGAGGCCGAGCGGTAGAAGGTGCCCACCATGGGCGAAGTAACCTTGTAGCCACTGATTTCTTCCTTGGCAGCAGGTGCCGCGGCAGCAGCGGGGGCAGCGGCCTGTTGCGGCGCCATCATCTGCTGCATCGGCATCTGGTAATGCATGGCCTGCATATTGGCCTGGCTGCCAAAGCGGCTGATGCGCACGGTTTCTTCGCCTTCCTTGATTTCGATCTCGGCAACGCCGGTTTCATCAAGCAGGTCAATCAGTTTTTTGATTTTGCGTATATCCATCGGATTACACCTTTTTTTGCTGTGCAGTTAAATGTCCGATAGCGGCTCGCAAGGCGAGCTCGTAACCCATCGGGCCAAGCCCTGATATCACACCCAGTGCAATATCAGAGAAATAAGAGTGTTTGCGAAATTCCTCACGTGCATGCACATTGGACAAATGCAGCTCGATAAAGGGAATCTTCACCGCGCTCATTGCATCGCGCAGGGCCACACTGGTGTGAGTAAAAGCGGCGGGGTTGATCAGAATAAATGCAGTGCCATCCGTTTGCGCTGCATGGATACGCTCCACCAGCTCATATTCACGATTGCTTTGCAGATGTTCGAGCTGATGCCCTGTATTCACAGCCAGTAATTGCAGATTGGCAACAATATCCGTCAGCCGCGTACTACCGTAATGCTCCGGCTCACGCGTGCCTAACAGGTTCAGATTGGGGCCATTCAACAGCAGAATGCGGGCCATGCATTAACCATGGGTTGCTCGAAACAGGCGAAATTTTGCATGGATTTGGTCAGAAAGTCCATGTTAACAGTCTGATCATGCATGATCTTCATCCTGCTGCCGCAGAAGACCCGGCCTGCTCCCGGAGGCCGGCACCCTTGGCTTGCCGGTTCCTGCGCATAACGTGAACCATTGCGCAATTAAAAGTTTCCGCAGCACCGGCCCTGCCACCGCTAAGGTAATTTTCAGATTTATTATCGATAATCCTTTCCACTTGTCTGGCAGTCATCCCCCATGAGACGCATCCTGAATTTCGATAACCTGTTTTTCCTGTTCGCCGGCTATCTGCTGGTGAAGGGGTTGCTGCACCGTGACGACAGCCTGTTCACCGCTGAAAAAGGTGTGGGCTACATGCTGGGCATAATTGGCGGTTCCATGATGCTGGCGCTGCTGCTGTATCCGGTGCGAAAACACATCCGCCTGTTCCGCAGCCTTGGCCCGGTACGTTACTGGTTTCGCCTGCACATGATTCTGGGCGTGGCCGGGCCGGTACTGATTCTGTATCACGCCAATTTCAGTTTTGGCGCCACCAACAGCAATGTTGCCCTGCTCTGCATGCTGGTTGTGGCGGGCAGCGGATTATTCGGCCGCTTCTTTTACAGCCGCATCCACCAGGGACTGTATGGCCGGAAAATAGAATTTGGCGATTTGCGCAAATCGCTGGCCGAAATTCATGCTCACATCGAAACGGTTTCTGCGGAAACCGGCAACCTGATGCGTGAGCTGGAACAGCAGGCCATGCAGCCCAAAACATTACTGCTGGCCGCACCGCGCATGCTCCGTTTCCGCGTGCAGGTATTCAGGGCCAGACAACGTACGGCATCCATACTGAAATCCCGTCAGCCGTTTTCCGGAGAACTTGAACTGTATTTTGACCAGCTGATCCGGCTGGCCAATTACTCGGTGTACGAACGCCTGTTCTCCCTGTGGCATGTTTTTCATATTCCCCTGTTTATTTTGCTCGTCATCAGCGGCATTGTGCATGTTGTTGCCGTACACATTTATTGATCCGGACACCATCACCATGAAAACCTGCTTGCGGTATGGCTGGCTATTTCTACTGCTGATGATTCCCTCCGCAAGCATTCGCGCAGATTCACTTGAAAAACTGATCATGCCCGGCCCGGTAATTCAGGGACACGCCAAAGTTGAAAACCAGTGCAGCAAATGTCACCAGATAATGAGTTCGGCCAGCCAGAATCCGCTGTGCCTGGACTGCCATGACAAAATAGCGGGTGACATCAAAACACAGCATGGCTTTCACGGATTAAATAAAAACCTTGGCAACAAGGAATGCCAAACCTGCCATATCGAACACAAGGGTAGACAGACCGATATTGTGAAACTGGATGAGCGCATGTTTTCACACGAACAAACCGATTTCCATTTGCAGGGCGCGCACAAGACTGTTAACTGCGGACAGTGCCATGCACCCGGAAAAAAATACCGTGACGCACCCGGTCAGTGCCACAGTTGCCACGAAAAAAATCCGCATGATGGCAAGCTGGGAAAAGACTGCGCACAATGCCATAGCCAGACCACCTGGCAAGTCATGAAATTTGATCATGACAAAACAAAATTAAAACTGACTGGCAAGCATAAGGAAATCGCCTGCGACAGTTGTCATATCAACAACCAGTACAAGGACACACCGGTTGACTGTTTCAGCTGCCATAGCGTGGATGATGTCCACCGCAGCAAGAACGGCAAGGACTGCGCAAAATGCCACAACACCACAGCCTGGAAAAAACTGAAGTTTGAACATGACAAGGATACTGAATTCAAGTTGCTTGGCCGCCACAAACAGACAACCTGCCTGGGCTGCCATCCCAAAGACCCGTACAAGAACAAAATCGAGAAAACCTGCATTTCATGTCATAAAACAGATGATGCACACCACGGCAATTATGGTGACCAGTGTCAAGGCTGCCACAACGCAGAGAAATGGAACCAGATCCATTTCAGACATGATCGGGACACAAAATATGCACTAACCGGCAAACATGAAAAGACGGCCTGTACCGGTTGCCACAAAGGCAGCATCAAAAACAGGATTGAAACAAAATGCATTGCCTGCCATAAATTTGATGATGTACACAAAGGCAGCCAGGACGGGAAATGCCAGGACTGCCATACAACCAGCAGCTGGAAATCAGACATTGCGTTTGACCATGACCTGAGCAGATTCCCGCTGATCGGTTTGCATGCCATGACATCCTGCAATGATTGCCATGCAACCCGATATTACAGGGACACAACAAAAAAATGCGGAGACTGCCACAAAAAAGATGACGTACACAAATTACGCCTCGGCCCTGCCTGCGAACAATGCCACAATCCCAATGGCTGGAATGTCTGGAAGTTTGATCACGACAAGCAAACAAAATTCAGGCTCGATGGCGCGCACAAAAAAATTGACTGCCATGCCTGCCATAAATCACCGGCCAGCCATGGCATTGAGCTGGGACAATCCTGTGGATACTGTCATCGAAGCGATGATCCGCACAACAACCAGTTTGGTCAAATGTGCGAACAGTGCCATGACACAGAAACATTCAGCAACATACACATGATGCGCTGACATTTTTATCGCCGATTAAAAAAACCGGAGAACACCATGAAAAAAAATATCCTCCAGCTCTGGCTGACTGCCTTCTGCATGATTCTGTTGCACGGCAATGCATTAGCTGCAGAACCGTCCGGAAAGGTTGCATTTGATCATGATAAAACCGGATATTTTTTAAATGGCCAGCACATTTCCGTTGCTTGCGAAAGCTGTCATATACGCGGAATTTTTCGTGGCACGCCCAAAACCTGTAATGGCTGTCACACCCAGGGCAGCCCGATTGCGAGCAGCATCAAATCCATCAGCCATGTGCAAACACGGGCACAATGCGATGACTGCCACACCGAAAGTTCCTGGGATACCGTACGCATGGACCACGGCTCGCTTACCGGATCATGTTCCACTTGCCATAATGGCAGCAGCAACACGGGCAAGCCCGCCAATCATGTTGCATCCAGCAATGAATGCTCATCGTGTCATCTGAGTATTGCCTGGATTCCGGCAAGATTTGACCACGGCACCATCACGGCACAATGTTCAAGCTGCCATAACGGCGTAACGGCAACCGGCAAAACACCCACTCATATACAAAGCAGCAACACCTGTGATGACTGTCATGGCACACGTGGCTGGACACCCGCACGCTTTGATCATGGCAGCGTAACGGCCACCTGTTACAGTTGTCACAACGGCACCACCGCCACAGGCAAAAACAGAACCCACATTACCAGCGATAACACCTGCAATAATTGCCACACCACTTCAGGCTGGACGCCGGCCGGTTTTGATCACAGCAATGTCAGCGGCAATTGCAGCAGTTGCCACAACGGCGTGCAGGCAACCGGCAAGGGACAGAATCATTTTGTAACCACACTGCAATGCGATACCTGTCATCGCACTACAGCCTGGGTACCTGCACTGACTTTCAGTCACACCAGCGCCAACTATCCCGGAAATCACACTGGCAGCAATCCGGCCTGTAACGACTGTCACACGGCCAATTCACAAACCATTACCTATGCCTATCCGCAATATGGTACGGAATGCGCGGCCTGCCACGCTGGCGATTACCGTTCGGACAAACACGAAAGTTGCGCCATCACGGCCACAACCTGCAACAACATATCCATGAGCGGTTTTTATAATTGTGCCGGCACCTGCCATAAATCAACACCCGAGCACAGGGTATCCGGTTCAGACTGGTAAACCGCACACTTATGAAAATAATCGGGAACCGGATATCCATGTTCATGAAAAAAAATCACAAAGCCGTTCGCTGGCAACAAAATAGTTTGCCGGCATTATTTCTTTATGTATTTTTTGCAACCGCCCATGCGGCTGAGTACTACGCAATCAATATTGGCTCCTCGCCACAGCAGACTGGTTCCGTTGCCATACAGGATCAGGCACTGGCAAAAAAATATGTTGTGTATTCGGTAAAGTCCGAAGTCAATGGCGGCCTCCGTTACCGTCAACGCATCGGTTTTTTTGCATCACAGGAAGAAGCGCGCACTGTACTGACTCAAATCCGCAAACAATTTCCCGATGCCTGGATTGACAAGGCAAGCACTGAAGAAATGAACATCCCTGGCAACCGGCTGGCAGTTCCCGTCGCCACAGAACTTGCCACAACACCGCCAGCACCGGTTACAAAACCGGTAATTACCACTGCAAATAAAACGCAGCTTGCAGAGACTGAAAAAAATCTGCGCCTGGCGGCGCTGATGGAAGATGCAAAAGCATCTCTAATCCAGAAAAAATATGACCGCGCAATCCAGATTTACACCCGGGTGACCGGCGAAGGCGAGAGCCCCTATCAGAAAGAAGCACAGGAATTTCTTGGCGTGGCGCGCGAACGCAATGGCCAGCTTGCCCATGCCACGGCCGAGTACAGAAAATACCTGGCGCTTTATCCCGCTGGTGAAGATACCGAGCGTGTCAGGCAACGTCTGAATGGATTGCTCACGGCCGCAGACAAGCCGCAAGCCAGAACAAATAATTCCACCG
>JAUPMA010000329.1 GCA_030836935.1 Pseudomonadota bacterium
AAAACGCAAATGAATGCAAATATTGAATCAGTTTATTTGCATTATATTTTTTACTTGTTCGCAGATATGGTGCAGCTTGAAAAAGATGCACCACTGAACCAGACTCAAACTGTAAACACATAACGGATAGCCAATGCTAGATACCAAGGCCAAGAACCAGTTTGAAAAATTTCTTGAACAGCCCGACAACCAGATCAACCTGGCGCAGGCTGCATTGATGGTTGCGCGCCTGGAATATCCCGATCTTGACATCAATACCTACATGCAGCGCATTCATGCGCTCGCCAATGAAATTCGCAACAGTTTGCCTGACCATCCCAACGCAGCTGAAATTCTGTCGCGCATCAATCAGGTGCTGTTTATTGAGGAAGGTTTTGAAGGCAATTCATCGAATTATTACGATCCACGCAACAGTTTTCTGAATGATGTCCTTGATCGCAAACTCGGCATTCCTGTCAGCCTGTCCATTCTTTACATGGAACTGGCCAGTGAACTGGGCGTACCGCTGGATGGCGTATCATTTCCCGGACATTTTCTGGTGAAACTCGAGATTGACGATGGCGCCATTGTGCTCGACCCCTACTTCGGCGGCATTTCACTCACCGAAGAGGATCTTGAGGAACGCATCCAGGAATATTACGGTGAAAAAATAAAACGTCACCATTACCAGGGGCTACTGGCCACCAGCAGCAAAAAAGAAATTATTGTTCGCGTCATGCGCAACCTGCGCAATCTGTACATGGAAGACAAGCAATGGGAAAAAGCTCTAACCATGGCCGACACCATGGTCGGACTGGACACTGACAAGGCGGATGCCGTCAAGGCACGCGCCTTGATTTACGACAGGCTGGAATGCTGCCAGCCCGCCCTGCGCGATTACAAGGAATGGCTGCGTCTCGATCCCGCCAACCAGGAAAGCCAGGACATTCGCAAGCGGGTATCCGAGCTCAGTGAAACCTGCCGCCACGTCAGTTAATACAAATTAAAGCTTAAAGTACAAAGATTAAAGGAAAAGCATTTGCTTGCCTTTAAACTTTGTACTTTAAACTTTAAACTCCAGCCATGAATATCAAAGACGACCTGATCCGCCATTATCACTGGCTGCGCAAATACGGCTATAACGACTCGCACAGCGGCAACGCTTCTGTGCGCGACGGCAGCACGCTTTGGGTAACACCCACCGGTTGTTGTGCCGATATACTCACCAGCGAAAACCTGATTGCCTGTTCACTGCATCAACCGCCAGCAGCGGGCGCATCGATTGATGCGCCGTTACATCTTGCGGTAATGAAAAAAAGTCCCGCCGTGAATGCCGTGCTGCACAGTCACGGCGCTTACAGCGTAGCCATGACCATGCATGGCGAGGATTTCTTTCCGGCTGATTTTGAAGGCCAGCTTTATTTCAGAAAAATTCCGGTGATAACCATTCCCTATGAACGTTACACACTGGATGCCACTGAACTGGTTTCAGACATGCTGCAACATTATCCGGTCACCGTCGTTCGTGGACATGGCGTGTATGCCGCAGCCGAATCAATAAACCTTGCCTACAAATGGACCTGTTCATTTGAACTTTCCGCCAAAACCTGCTTTCTGGCGAAACAGGCTGGCACATTAAAATCAAAATAAATCCAGATGAATAACAAACCCGTTGTACTTTGTTTCTCCGGCCATGATCCCACTGGCGGCGCCGGCATACAGGCCGACATCGAAGCCATCAACTCACATGATTGTCACGCCACAGCTGTTATTACCGCATTAACCGTACAGGACACACACAATGTGCGGCATTTTGAATGCGTTGATACGCAACTACTGCTGCGCCAGGCGCGTGCCGTGTTGCACGACATGAATATCAGCGCCATCAAGATCGGCATGATGGGCAGCGTTGCCATTGCCGATGCCATTCACTGTTTATTGCGCGAATATCCGCATATTCCGGTGATACTTGATCCCATACTCGCTGCCGGCGGTGGCGGCACACTGTCAACCTTCCATTTGATTGATGCTGTCAACAAACTGATATTGCCTCACACATACATCACCACACCCAACACCATTGAAGCCAGAATGCTGGCCGGCCTGGATGATTCCGCAACAGATGAAATGGTGATAAAAAAGCTGGCAGCTACCGGCGTAAAATATGTGCTGGTTACCGGTACCCACGCCGACACGCATGAAGTTCAGCACCATCTGTATCGCAGCACTACACATTTACAGACCTTTCATTACCCGCGCCTGCCTGATGAATATCATGGTTCCGGCTGCACACTCGCTGCCAGCCTGGCGGCGCTGATTGCAAAAAACACCGATATTATCCACGCATCGCAAGAAGCACTGGATTACAGCTACAACACACTTACCCATGCTCATGCGCTGGGCGGTGGGCAACTTATTCCGAACCGTTTTTTCTGGGCACCAAAAAAATGAAATGGCCGGACGCGAATGTTCTGCGCGGCCTGTATGTCATTACCGACGAACAACGGATTGCGCAAAACCGTTTTGCGGAAACAGTGGAACAGGTATTGCGGGGTGGTGCGCGCATCATCCAGTATCGCGACAAATCTGCTGACAGGACAAAACGTCTGGCCCAGGCAAAAACATTAAAGATGCTTTGCGAGAAATATCAATCCGCACTGATCATCAATGATGATACCGAACTGGCATTGCAGATTGATGCCGATGGCGTACACATCGGCCAGCATGACGCATCACTGGCCGATGCGCGCAGGCAGCTTGGCCGCCACAAAATCATCGGCGTTTCCTGTTACAACAACTTCTCACTGGCGCAATCCGCTGCACAACACGGCGCAAACTACATCGCCTTTGGCAGTTTTTTTCCATCCACTACCAAACCGGATGCAGTGCGCGCAGAAACCGCTTTGCTCGCACGCGCCAGACAGGAACTGAACATTCCTGTCTGCGCCATCGGCGGCATCACGCTGGATAACGCATCCGCGCTGATACGCCACGGTGCCGACATGATTGCAGTGATTAACGATGTATTCGGGAATAACGATACTGAATCGCGTTGCAGAAATTTATCGGCACTTTTTAATTCATGAACCCACAGCAAACGCCAGATAACGGCTGACATCCGCCATGGCAAGATAATCTTCCAGCGCAATGCCCGCCGCCCGGAAATCAGGTGCATCCGGATACTGTGACAGCTGGTCCGCTTTCTGCTTTGCCTGCGCAGTCCATGCTTGCGCCCACTCATTTGCAACCTGAATTTCTGCCGGCGACAAATCCGCCACAACAGACTGGGCAATGAGATAAAAACCATTGCGCGACAAGGGCGTGTGAATGGCAGCAACGGCTGCCACGTCCTGCTTTTTTATCGCCTGGGACAACTCCCGTGTTTTTTGTTGCAGCAATTGCAGGCGGGTCTGTTCTGTGTACCGGGTAATCAACTCCTCAATCATCTTGTAAGCTTCGCTTCCCTGCTGAGCGGCGCAAAAAACCTTGATGAAAGTTTCCAGCGTAATCAGTGATTCATGGGTCTTGACCACATCACGCGAACGCGCCAGCAACTGGTTGCAAAACCTGTCCAGCTGCTGATATTCAATCTCAAGACGTAAATTATTTGTTGGCATTGAAATATCCGAAAGTCAGATTGCTCATGATGATTTGCATTTCCGGTAGCAAAAACATCCGGTCAGATGATCATTCACCATTCCCACTGCCTGCATGTAGGCATAACAAATGGTGCTACCGGCAAATTTGAAGCCGCGTTTCTTCAGTGCCTTGCTCATGGCATCACTTTGTGCAGTTGTCGCCGGCACCTGTTTCATGGTTTTCCATTTATTGACTCGCGGTTTGCCGTCAACAAATTGCCAGATGTACCCGGCAAAGGTTCCGTGTTCCTGCAACACATCCAGATAACATTGCGCGTTAATCACGGCGGCATGGACTTTCAGTCGATTGCGCACAATTTCCGGATTGAGCAATAATTTCCCGATTTTCTTTGGCGTGTAACGCGCCATTTTTTCCGCATCAAAATTATCGAAAGCACGGCGATAACCTTCGCGCTTGCGCAAAATGGTAATCCAGTTCAATCCGGCCTGGGCGCCTTCCAGTATCAGCATTTCAAACAGATGCTGATCGTCGTAACTGGGCACACCCCATTCTTCGTCGTGATAACGCTGATAGAGCTCGTCATTTCCCGCCCAGTCACATCGAATACGCTGCGCCATAAACACCTCATTCGTTTCTTTTGCTGTAAAATGCCGCCCAGTTTAACGTGCATGTTGCGCAGCAACTCCAACTTACCCTCTCCCTGCGGCGCGGGGGAGAGGAAGGATCATCGGCGCAGCCGATGATGGGTGGGGGAGCGGACATGCGAACTCGACATTCGGGGCGCTGCTTGCAGCATACCCACTAAGCGGATAACACTCCATGAGCATGACCGACTTGTTCAACCAGGCACAGCAACATATTCCCGGCGGTGTTAATTCGCCGGTACGCGCTTTCAGGGGTGTGGGTGGCACACCGGTATACATCGACCGCGCGGCCGGCGCCTACATCTGGGACACCGATGGCAAACGTTACATTGATTACGTCGGCTCATGGGGACCCATGGTGCTGGGACATGCACATCCCGAAGTCATTCGGGCAGTAAAAGATGCTGCCGATAAAGGCCTGAGCTTCGGCGCCCCAACCGAAATTGAAACCCGCATGGCGGAAAGAATCTGCCAGATCATGCCCTCCATCGAGATGGTGCGCATGGTGAGTTCCGGCACCGAGGCCACCATGAGTGCGATTCGTCTGGCACGCGGTTTCACCGGCCGCAATACCATTGTGAAATTCGAGGGCTGTTATCACGGCCATTCCGATTCGTTGCTGGTGAAAGCCGGTTCTGGCGCGCTGACTCTGGGCGTACCCAGCTCGCCCGGTGTTCCCGCCGCTTTGGCCAAACACACGCTGACGCTCAACTACAACGACAGCGATCAGGTGCAACACACATTTGATCGCCTCGGCAAGGAAATCGCCTGCATCATCGTTGAGCCAGTGGCCGGCAACATGAACTGCATTCCGCCCGCACCCGGTTTTTTGCAAACCCTGCGCGAGGTGTGCGACAAACACGGCAGCCTGCTGATTTTTGATGAAGTAATGACCGGCTTTCGTGTGGCTCTCGGCGGCGCGCAAGCGTTGTACAACATCAAACCCGACCTCACCACACTGGGCAAGATCATTGGGGGCGGCATGCCGGTCGGTGCATTTGGCGGCCGCCGCGACATCATGCAACACATTGCGCCACTCGGCCCGGTGTACCAGGCCGGCACCCTGTCCGGCAATCCGGTAGCCATGGCCGCCGGCCTGAAAACACTGGAACTGATTTCAGCCCAGGATTTTTATACCAAACTGCAATACAAGGTCGGCATT
>JAUPMA010000330.1 GCA_030836935.1 Pseudomonadota bacterium
GTCACCCTGGGCTATCGCTTTGGCAAGTTCATGCCGCATATTACCTTTGCTCACAGTGAAGCGGAGCCACTGGCTTTTGACCCGACAAATCCGATTTCAGCGTTTGCCAGCATGGTGGCCATCAACCAGGATACCTTGACATTGGGTATGCGCTACGAAATCAACGACAGCGCGGCCTTCAAGCTGGAATGGAGCCAGATCAGTCTGGATGAAACCACCATGCCTACTGCTCTTAATGGTTATGTGGGTAGTAACGGTTTGTATGCTGACTCCATAACTTCCTTTGGCATTGTGCCCGAAGCCAAATCCAACATGATTGGCATGTCTGTTGACGTTATTTTCTAATTCATGAGCCAGCCAGGGAAGGCAAGTTTTTACTGCAAGGGATTTCATGAGCTATTATCCATACATTCCTGAAAGCGCAGATGGGTAGTTCAATGCGTAAGTTAATTGTTATTCCTTTTATTCTTTTCAACGTGATGATGTTGATTCCTTCCATGTCTCAGGCAGAAATGGCTATTGTTTTTTCTGATGTATCTGCCGGCGTATTCCGTTTCCAGATCAAACTGGCCGAGCAGGGTAATGCCGAGGCACAGTACAAGGTGGGTGAAATGTATGAAACCGGCAAGGGTGCCGATAAAAACATTGATCAGGCGCGTGACTGGTATGGCAAGGCCGCCAAACAGGGTCATAAAAAAGCAGAATACAAATTACTGTATCTCGACATCAGTGCAAACGGTCTTACCGACGCATCCAAAAATCAGATGACGGCGCTGCGTAATGAAGCGGCTGGCAATAATCCGGATGCCCAGTATTTTCTTGGCAAAATGTACGCCAGTGGTGTTGGCGTACCCAAAAGCCTGGATGATGCATTGGTCTGGCTGAACAAGGCTGCATTCAATGGCGTGCCTGAAGCCGAACACGAAGCCATTGCCGTAGATGAAGAGCTGGCCAGGATTCGCGAGCGCGAAGCCAAGCGCCGTGTCGAAGCAGCTGAAGAAACACGCAAGCAAAAGGAAGCGGAAGATCTGGCACGCAAGGAAAAAGAAGCGCGTGAACGGGAACTGGTTACGCGGCGCGAAGCTGAAAAAGCGGCCGCCGCCCGCAAGGAAGCTGAACGCAAGGCTGAACAGGAAAAAATGGCATCCGGTCAGAACGAAAAAGCTGAAAAGGAACGACTGGAAAAGGAAAAGCAGGAACGCGAAAAAGCTGAAGCAGCCGCCATGCAAAAACAGGAGCAGGAAGAAGCCAAAAAAGCTACGTTTGAATCAGATCCCTGCAAGGGCAAATCTGCCCGATTCCTTTCTACTTGCAGGTAAATTTCATTTCATCCGTGCAACGCATTTGTTTATGCGTTAGACGAAAGGCGTATCAGATAATCAAAGGCTGCCAGGCTGGCTTTGGCGCCTTCACCCATTGCGATCACAATTTGTTTGTAAGGTACAGTAGTGGCATCGCCGGCTGCGAAAATACCAGGCACGGTAGTTTGACCGCGCGCATCAATCTGTATTTCGCCATAACGTGAAAGTTCCACAGTGCCTTTCAGCCAGTCGGTGTTGGGCAATAATCCAATCTGCACGAATATACCTTCAAGTTCAATGCGGTGACTGTTGCCATTGGCTCTGTCCTTGAAAACCAGTCCATTCACCTTATTGCCATCGCCGGTCACCTCAGTAGTCTGTGCATTCTGAATCACGCTGACATTGGGCAGGCTGAATAATTTTTTCTGCAATATGGCATCAGCGCGCAGAGTTTCTGCAAATTCCAGTAACGTGACGTGCGAGACAATACCGGCCAGATCAATGGCGGCTTCAACACCGGAATTGCCGCCGCCAATTACGGCCACACGCTTGCCCCTGAACAACGGGCCATCGCAATGCGGACAATAGGCGACACCGCGATTTCGATATTCCTTCTCTCCCGGTACATTCATTTCGCGCCAGCGCGCGCCGGTGGCGAGAATCACCGTTTTCGATTTGAGTGCTGCGCCATTTTCCAGACGCACTTCATGCAAATTTCCGGCTGCGGCCGGAATCAGTTTTTCGACGCGCTGCAAATTCATGATATCCACTTCGTATTCCCTTGCATGTTGTTCCAGCGCACGCGCAAGTTGCGGGCCTTCGGTGTGCGGCACGGAAATCAGATTTTCAATGGCGAGTGTATCCATCACCTGGCCGCCGAAACGCTCGGCCACAATGCCGGTGCGTATGCCTTTGCGTGCGGCATAAATGGCCGCCGCTGCACCGGCCGGGCCACCGCCGATAATCAGCACATCGAATGGCTCTTTATCTGCAAGTCTGGCGGCATCGCGCGCGGCGGCGCCGGTATCAAGTTTGGCAAGAATTTCTTCAATGCCAACGCGGCCTTGCGTGAAAGGTTCAGCATTCAAATAAACACTGGGCACAGCCATGATCTCGCGGTTTTCAATTTCATCCTTGTAAAGCGCACCGTCGATCATTATGTGGCTGATGTTGGGATTGAGTGCAGCCAGCGTGTTCAGCGACTGCACAACTTCCGGACAGTTATGGCAGCTCATCGAGATGTATGTTTCAAAACGATATTCGCCAGCAAGATTTTTTATTTGCTCGATTACATCCGCTTCAATCTTCGGCGGATAACCGCTGGCCTGCAATAAAGCCAGCACCAGTGAAGTGAATTCGTGACCCATGGGAATACCGGCAAAATGAATCTGTGCAACACCACCGGTTTTACGAATCGAAAATGACGGGCGACGAACAGCATTGCCGTTTTCCAGCAGGCTGATTTTGTCAGACACACTGGCAATATCTACCAGCAGTGCGCGCAGTTCCTGTGATTCGGCGCTGCCGTCGAGCGAAGCGACAAGTTCAATCGGCGCCACGAGTTTTTCCATATACGCCTTGAGCTGGGTTTTGATGTTGCTGTCGAGCATGATGGTCTCCACGGTTTTTTCAACAATAAAAAATCGTCTGGTTTGAAACGGGCAAACAACTTTTTATTGCCATTCTAAAAATCCTCTCCCGCAAGGCGGGAGAGGCTGGGGGGTCAACTAAATCTTGCCAACCAGATCGAGCGATGGTGCCAGTGTGGCTTCACCTTCTTTCCATTTTGCCGGACAAACTTCGCCGGGATGCGTGGCTACATATTGCGCGGCCTTGATCTTGCGCAGCAGTTCGGCGGCATCACGGCCAATGCCACCGGCATTGATTTCGATGATCTGGATCTTGCCCTGCGGGTCGATCACAAAGGTGCCACGCTCGGCGAGACCGGCTTCTTCAATCATCACCCCGAAGTTGCGGGTAATGGTACCGGTGGGGTCACCAACCATCGGGTACTGAATCTTGCCGATGGTTTCGGAAGTGTCGTGCCAGGCCTTGTGGGTGAAGTGGGTATCGGTTGATACGGCATAGATTTCCACGCCCATTTTTTTGAAGGTGGCGTAATGGTCAGCCAGGTCGCCCAGCTCGGTGGGGCAGACGAAAGTGAAGTCGGCCGGATAGAAGAACACGACAGACCATTTGCCCTTAAGGTTGGCATCGGTCACTTCGCTGAATTTGCCATTGGCGAACATGGTGGCCTTGAACGGCTTGATTTCGGTGTTGATCAGGGTTTGCATAATGAGTCTCCAGGGTTGGTTGTTAAGTGACGGATGTCATCTGACGACCTGAACTGTAAATGCCGTGCGGAAATGAATCCAATTGATTGTTATTAAGAAGGAGATAGGTTTTTCCTATCAGGATGACTGGTGGATCTCTGGTATTTTGGGAAACGATAGGTAAAAGGAATGAAGGAAATGCCTAGCGGTGCGGATCAGTCCGCCACGCTGAAGAAGGCCTTGGTGCTCATCGATCCCATGTGGAAAACACCCAGCAGCACATGTTCGTTGGTGTCGCGGGCATGTACCGACCAGGAGTAGTAGCCGCCGGCTTCGAGTTTATCTTCGGGGATTTTCAGTTCAGCCGTGTTGAGCAGCTCTGAGCTGAACACCATGTCACCGCTCCATTCATCGCGCACAAATACCTGGTAATACTGGGCACCGGGAACCGGTTGCCAGGTCAGCGTTACCGGCAGTTGTTGCGGGCCGGCTCCGGCAGCAGGCTGCATGACGGACACTTTTTCCAGCCGGGTCATGATGACGTAATCCCGGGCCTGGTACTGCGCGCCGCCGGCGGTTTTGACATCAATGCTGTACCAGCCGGTGCTGGCCTGTTCCGGCACGTCCAGATCGAGCATGTACACGCGCTTTTCCGGTTTGTTTTCTTTTTGCAGCACCCGGAATTTTGACTTGTCCAGACTGGCCAGCAATTGCTTGTTTGGGGTGTACACCGTCATCGAGTCGATGTGCTGAAACTGTGCCGATGAAAACAAAATTTTGAAAAACGGCACACGGTCCGGCCAGTTGCACAGGTGGATGTCAAAAAAACCCATATCGCTGTAATGCGGGTCCTGGTTCAGTTCGGGCGATTCCCCGGCCTGGACAGCGGGTGCGGCCAGCAGGCTGAGGCAGAGCAGGGCGGCAGATGCGGTTCTGGTCATGGTGATTCCTCCGTGTGTAACAGATTGGCCTGGCGCAAGCGCAGGCTCAGACCCTTGAGCATGCCCAGGCTGAGTTCGGGATAGTTGATAATCAGACCGCGCAGCCGGGATTTTTCCAGCGACAGCAGTGTGGAATCGGCAATGACATGAGCGCTGGCGGAACGCGGCAAATCATCCAGCAGATTCATTTCGCCAAAACATTCGCCGGCGCCGAGTTCGGCCACGAATTTCTTTGGTCCCTTGCCAGGGTTTTTGCCCAGTGAAATGCCGATGCGGCCCTGTTGCAGGATATACATGCAGTCGCCGTGCTCATCCATATCGAACACCCGTTCACCAGCGAAATAGGTTTCTTCCTCGAGCGACTGCGCCACCACTTTCAGGTCTTCGGTTTTCACCTGGCTGAATACCGGCGAGTTTTTCAGTAACAAAATGCGTTCAAACAATTCAGACATGGCAGGGCTTGCTCAGGGTTGAGTTATCCAGGGTTGCAGAAAAATACAGCGCGCATTCGTTCAGCCAGGGATCGGCGCGCTGCTGTATCCAGTCCACCAGGGCATTCAGGCTGGCAAACGTCGGCGGTTCCTGTTTTAGCGGAACCGGGCTGTCATCGAACAGGGGCAGGATCAGCTGTGACAGCGGCTGGTTGTTGATCATGGAAAGTAACTCGCAGGCCTGGGCGAACTGGCGCTTGTCCTGGCTTCTGAGGCCGGCGCGAATCACCGCCATGTCTTCATCCTGCCCGGACGACTGGGTGGCGAACAGGGCCAGGTCGGTGATTTCCAGCACCCGCTCATCCAGCGCATGCCGCAGCAGACTGGCGGCCGGGGTGAGCGGCCGGGCGTGGTTCGTCAGGCTGAGGCTGGCCGCTTTCAGGCTGCGCGCATCGTTGGCCAGTGACAGGCTGATGGCATGCAGGGTGCCGGAATCGCAGCCGTTGTCCATGAGGTATTCGAGCATGGTTTGCTGTGCCTTGGGCGAGCCGCTGCGGGTGCTGATCAGTAAATGCTGGATATAGGAAATGTCATTCACCTGGCTGGCGGCGAGATACTCGATGGCCGCCAGGCGCACATTGGGATGAGGGTCTTCGAGTGCGGTGAACAGCAGGGTATGGGCCGCGTTATCCGCCAGCAGGTGAGCGGTTCTGACACAGGCCTTGCGAATGATCCAGTTATGGTTGCCAGCCAGCGAAAGAATGGTCTGATCCATGCCAGTGAGACTGCCAGCCGGCCAGGTGGCCAGAATGTTGAGTGCAATGGAAATGAACCGGGGTTCTTCGTGGTGCAGCATGGCGGTGAGTTTTGACTGCACTTTTTCTAGCAGCGGTGGTGCCTGGTAGAGCTCGCTGAATTCCGGCACGATCAGTTCTACGGCTGGCATGAAGGTATCGGCCTCCAGCTTTTCCAGCAAATGGATCCATTCAGCAACAGCCTGCTCGATGAGTTCGGGTACGGGATAGCGCAGGGCACCGTAGATGCCGGCCGCGCGGAGGCGGGGATTCTCGTCATTCAGCAGCGTGGCCACTTGCTGCCTGGCCGCCGGGTCACGGCTCTGGAACAGGGCTTTCATCAGGGTGGCATCGAGGTGGGTATCGCCACGGCCGAGTTCACTGCGCAGCTGGTTCTTGATCGCATCGCACTCCACGGGTTGCAGGATTTTCACCATCTGGTCCTTGACGGCATTGCTGGCCCGGCTCATGCGTTGCGGAATGAGCTGCGCCGCCAGCTGCGGCTCGGATTTGCTCAGCACCCGCGCATACACAATGCTGATGTCGTCTTCGTGACTCATCAATCCCTGTTCGATTTCCCGGATCAGCTCAGGCTGTTTGCCATCCATGAAGGCATGGATTTGCTTGTCGGGAATAAACAGGCGTTTTTTGAGATTCAGCAGGATTTCTCGCGCATAGGCGCGGTTCATGCCGGCATTGCACAGCAGATAAGCCAGCGAACATAGCAGGCCGGCGAACAGAAAGTAATGAATCGTGTCCAGCTTCTGCGCCAGCAACAGAAACAGGCCGGCGCAAATCAGCCCCAGCGGAATCACCATGATTACGCTGATGGCCTGGGCGCGGCCCTGCACCTGGTTGGGCAGCGTTGCGGTAAAAATATTGCGTACCGGCTTGGCAAAGGCGGGCATCAGCGTTTCCCTGTTGAAACTGGCGAAAATGGCCGCAGGCAACATGAAACTGAACAGCAGGCCGGCGTAACTGACAAGGCTGGTGAGCGGAAAAATGTAATTCAGTTTCTTCACGCCGTAATCACGGATCAGACGGTTGGTCAGCAATAACTGAATCAGCAGCGCCAGCGTGCCGGTAGCCGCCGTGAGCAGGCCGAAGAAGGCGCTCAGCTCCTGTTCACTGGTAAAATGCCGGGTGTAGACGGTATTCACCGAATAGGCGAGTACATATACCGAAATCACCATGAAAAACAGGCTGTAGGAAGACAGGCGCAACAGCTTTGAGGTTTTCATCAGCCGCAGCCCCTGGCCAACATGATGCAGCGACTGGGACAACCCCGATTTGGCCTTGCGGCCAGGAC
>JAUPMA010000331.1 GCA_030836935.1 Pseudomonadota bacterium
ATTCATGCGGAAGAAGTTGCGTTTTTCTGAATAGTCGAGTGCCATAAAATCCCCGTTATTTTGTGAACTGAAGGGCAGGTCAAGGCTTGATGCCGCTGCGGGCAGATGCGCAAAACCTGGGGTGAGTGTAGAAGTTAACCCTACAGAAATCCACGCCATTTATCAGAAAATACACAATATCTAGTGGAATTTTTTTGCCGTAGCCACAATGCCAGGTTTGATGGAGGGGTATTCGATTTCAAAAGGCCAGTCACGGATGCCGCCTTCCAGTGCCAGGGCTTCGATGCGGTGTTCGTTTAGTATGAGGGTGGCAATGGCGCTGCGCGGGCCGGAGTGGCAATAGACAATATAGGGTTGCTTGTTGTTGAGTTCACCGATGCGCTGGTTCAGTTCATGGAGCGGGATCAGCCGGGCACCGGCAAGGCGGTTTTCGGCATATTCCTCGGCAAAACGGACATCGAGCAGGCGGTAACCGTTGTCGAGCATGGTTTTGGCTACCTGCGGATGAACCGCACGCACCTGTGGCCGGCCGAGCAGTTCCTCGTAATCCTTTTTGCCCAGTACCAGCACTTCGGTATCTTCCAGCATGGTGATGATATCGGCTTCGTTTTTACACGCCACCATGATTTCATCACCGAAAATATCGCCCGCTCCGAGCGTGGCAATTCCCTGGTATTGCTGTGTCTGCGGATTGAATCGTTGTGCCTCGGCACTTCCGGAAATAATCAGGTAATAGGCATCGCAGCGGTTGTCCTGGATGGTGGCGCCACGGCACAACGTCTGGCGTTTCATGCGTGAGAAAGCATTTTCAATATATTGCATGGGCAAGCGGCGGAACATCAGGGTGTTGCGGATGATGTCGATATGCCGGACTGAAGGGCGCGGTTCGCGGCCGATGTAATCCCAGGCAATGATGGTGTCGAGGATGTCGCGGTTGGCATGTCCGATAACGCAATCTTCCCTGGCAATGACACTGCAGCTTTTATTTGGATGCAACTGTACCGGCCGGCGCTGGGTTTCATCGGGATTGGCAATCGACATGATATTGCCCTGACACACCACATCCATGCTGCCTTCGAGTAAATACAGATAATCCTGGCTGCTGCCGCAACGGATTTGCAGGATTTCATCCTGCTGCAACTCGATAATGCGCACATGGTTGACGATTTCCTGCAAGCGCTCGGGGCTGAGATGGTTAAACGGAAAATACAGGTTGCTCAGCTTGAACAGGATTTTTTTCAGTTTGGTGCTCAGCATGGCGGCACTCTTGATATCAATTATTGGCAAGGCAATAAGAATAGATCATTTTGCGCCGTTGCAGATTAGAATGCGCGACATATAAAGAGATATGAATATTTATGAGTAAAGAACGCAAACCCGCAGAACGCATACAGAAAGCGCTGGCCCGTCAGGGTGTGGCATCGCGTCGCCAGATTGAAAATCTGATTGCTGAAGGCAAGCTGCTGCTGAATGGCCGTGCTGTGGTCGCCGGTGATCAGGTATCAGCGGGTGATGTGGTGATGCTGGATGGAAAAAAGATAGTTATTCGTGATGATGCGCATCAGTTGCCACGGGTGATTGCCTATCACAAACCGGAAGGCGAAATTTGCAGCCGCAACGATCCGCAGGGACGGCCAACCATATTTGATAATCTGCCGCGCATTGTACACAGCCGCTGGGTAGCGATTGGCCGGCTTGATATCAACACGGCCGGACTGATTCTGCTTACCGATAATGGCGAACTGGCCAATAAATTGATGCATCCGTCCAGCCAGGTTGAGCGCGAGTATCTTGTGCGCACACTTGGCATGGCAACCCAGGACGTGATGAAGCAGCTGGTCAGTAAAGTGGAACTGGAAGACGGCCCGGCGCGATTCGAGGAAGTGACCTATGTGGGCGGTGGCGAAGGCGTGAATCACTGGTATCACGTTACCATTCTGGAAGGACGCAATCGCGAAGTGCGCCGCCTGTGGGATGCGGTGGGGTTGCAGGTGAGCCGGTTGAAACGGTTGCGCTATGGCACAGTTACGCTGGCTTCCACGCATCGTCAGGGAGTGGTGAAGGAATTGCCGGAAAAAGCGGTGATTGAACTGGCAGCGAGTGTTGGTTTGAATTACTCAAAAGCATCGGCGGCTGATGTGCCGTTGCGGCGTGAACGCGGAAAAATACCGGTCAGTAAAACAACCGGTAAAACAACCGGTAAAACAACCGGTAAAACTTCAAGCCGGATTGCAGGCAAACCGGTCAATACCAGTCAAAGAAACGTGCAGGATAAAAAAAATTCCCGGGGACGAACCAGCGTAGCAAAAAATAAACGTCGCAGTTAAGAGGTGATGATTATGATTTCGCGTCTGCTGTTGTTAATGCTGGCCCTGTTTGCTGTGCAGGTTGATGCGCGCACCGAAGCGCCGCTCGAAGCGGGTATGGTGAATCCCGGTTATCACGAGCAACCTGAATGGTTCAAAAATTCATTTCTTGATATCAGCGACGACATTGCCGATGCCAAAAAACACAACAAGCGACTGGTGCTGTTTTTTTACCAGGATGGATGTCCCTATTGCAAAAAACTGTTTGATGACAATCTGGGGCAGCGTGTCATTGCAGAGAAAATGCGCAAGCATTTTGATGTGGTGTCCATCAATATCTGGGGTGATCGTGATGTGACGCTGGACGGCAAGACGGCAAGTGAAAAGGATTTTGCAGCGCAACTGAAAGTCATGTACACGCCTACGTTGATATTCTTCAACGAAGAAGGCAGGGTCGCGTTGCGTGCCAATGGTTATTGGCCACCGGAAAAATTCAGTGTGGCGCTGGATTATGCATTGGGACGACAGGATAAAAAGGAAACCTTTAATGAATATCTGGCGCGCATTTCGCCCAGGCCGGCCAGCGGAAAAATTCATCGTGAAGTCGAAACGGCTGGAGCGCCGTA
>JAUPMA010000332.1 GCA_030836935.1 Pseudomonadota bacterium
ACCAGGTCGGTGATCCGGCGGATTTCGTTCAGGGTCGTGCCGTCAAGTACAACCACGGCTCCGTTGCTCGCCTAGTCGGACACCCAGATCTCGGTGCCGGCCTGGTTGAACTCGAAGTGTGTTGCCTTGCCGTTGGTGGCAACCGGGAAGCAGCGATCAATCGCACCGGTTGACTTGGTGTAAGCGCACACCTGCTTGTCGTCGGTTGTGCTCAAGGTCATGTCGAACAGTACATAAGGTGAGTTCGGATGGGTCTTGAGGAACAGCGTGCCGGCTGAGGGCAGGGCGACTTCACGCACCACTGTCCAGGCGACATCGGGACGGCCTGCCGGGTCGGCGCCGTAGATGGACACCTTGGGCTCACCGATATGCGGCGTGGCGTTCACCCAGCCATAGACCGGGTCAAGCCAGTTGGCGCCACGGCCCGGATGCGGTGTGGTACCGGTGGTGAAGCTTGCCGCCATGGTTTGCGTTTCCATGTCAACCGCCACCACCTTGTTGCTGGCGTTGGCCGCGATCAGGAAGTAGCGCCCGGTGTGATCCCAGCCGCCGTCATGCAGGAAGCGCTCGGTGGCGATGTTCTTCACCAGCGGGAAGCCTGCTTGAGAATAGTCCACAATGCCGACATAACCGCTTTCCTTCAGCCCCAGCGCCCATACCGGGTCGTGGTGCGAGGCGGCAATGGCGGCCACGCGCACTTCCGGCAAGGTTTCGCCGGTGATGCTCTGCATGGGCAGGTCGTTGCGTGCCAGCGGTTCCAGCGTCAGGCCGTCATACACCACATACTGCGGCGGCCAGTAGCAACCTTCGACCACATAGCGATCCTCGTAGCCCGTGAACTTGCTGCCGTCCACGCTGCGCGCATCGTGACAGCCCTTGACGCTGGCAACCATGGTCGGTGTGGCGGACCACAGGTCGATCAGGGTTACCAGACCGTCACGGCCAATGGCGTAGAAGTAACGGCCGGTTGATGAGGAACGCAGGATGTGAACGGCAAAGCCGACATCAAGACGCGCAATGCGTTCATAGGTATCACCGTCGTACAGCGAGATCTTGCCGGCGTCACGTTCTACCACGCCGAAGAAGTTCTCCCAGTTGCGGCTGTGCTGCGGTGCAGTCGGACGGCTGGCGACAGGAACTGCCAGGTTCCAGCTGGCCTGGATTTCAGCCATTGACAGTGACGGCGGTGTCGGCGGTGCTTCCTGCAGGAAGGCGCTGAGCAGGGTGATTTCGGTTTCACTGATCAGACCAGTGGCGCCGAAATTCGGCATGCCGCGTGGCGTACCGTGACGCAGCAGCGCCCCCAGACCTTCCGTACCGATCCATTCGGAACGGGCTTCGTCGATTTTCGGTCCGGTAGCACCGGTACGGTACAGGCCATGACAGCCGGCACAGCGGTTGAAGTACAGGTCACGCGCCTGGTCGAACTGTGTCGAGGTCAGTGTGATGGGCGCGCTCGGGTACAGTGGTCCAGCGGTATCCTGATAGGTCAGGAAGGACACGATGTCGTTGATCTGTGCTGTAGTCAGGTTGTAATCGGGCATCACATAACCCCAGGTCTGATACAGATTTGCAGCACGCGGGTTGGTGGCGATCATGCCAGCCGGATCAGCAATGAACTTGCTGACGAAGCCGTCGGCACCGCGGTTGGCAAGATCGGGACCCAGATGGTCGCCGCGGCCATGCATGTGACAACCGCTGCACTTGCTGAGGAAGATGGCTCTGCCGTTGGCGACACCTGTGGTATCGGCGACATTGATCAGGGACACGGTAATGGTAGCGGTGTCACTGAGCCCACCTGAATCAGCAACCCGGACCGTCAGGCTGAACTGGGTGATGGTTTCATAATCCAGCGCAGCAGAATTGGCGACCGTCAGGGCGCCGGTGCTGGTGTTGATGGCAAAGGCGCTGCTGGTGTTGCCGGCGGTGATGGAATAGCTCAGGGTGCCGCCATTCGGATCAGAGGCAATCACGGTTCCCACCAGGGTGCCGTTGGCGCTGTTTTCGTTAATGCTGAAGCTCTGGTTGTTAACCACGGGCGGCAGGTTTTCAAAAACATCGTTCAGGTTCACGGTGATGACAGCGGTATCGCTGAGACCGCCCGTATCGGCAACCCGGACAGTGAGGCTGAACGTTGGGGTGGTTTCATAATCCAGCATGGCTGAATTGGCGACCGTCAGGGCGCCGGTGCTGGCGCCGATGGCAAATGCGCCATTGGTGTTGCCGGCGGTGATGGAATAGCTCAGGGTGCCGCCATTCGGATCAGAAGCCGTTACGGTTCCGACCAGAGTGCCGTTGGCGCTGTTTTCATTGACGCTGAAGCTCTGGTTGTTAACTACCGGTGGCTGGTTGGTGTTTTCGGCCACATTATTCAGGTTTACCGTGATGATGGCGGTATCGCTGAGTCCGCCCGGATCGGCGACACGAACGGTGAGGCTGAACGTCGGGGTGGTTTCATAATCCAGCATGGCTGAATTGGCAACCGTCAGGGCGCCGCTGCTGGCGCTGATGGCAAAGGCGCCATTGGTGTTGCCGGCGGTAATGGAATAGCTCAGGGTGTCACCATTTGAATCGGTAGCCACCACAGTACCCACCAGGGTGCCGTTGGCGCTGTTTTCATTGACACTGAAGCTCTGGTTGTTGACAACGGGTGCCCAGTTTCTGCCCGGGCCTTTGGCAAAAGCGTTGCCAGCTATCAGGGGCATGATCAGGCAAAGGGTCAAGAGATATTTTACGAGTTTCGGATCAGCTGACTTTTTGACCGGTTCAGTCAGTGCTCGTCGTAGGACTTGCAGCATGTTATGGACTCCTACTGCCGTTTGGCAGTGTTGTTTTCATTTTGAAACAGGTTTGAGTTGGAAAAATCCACCCTGATAGCAAACAACGATCTTTCCAGGATCTATTCCAGACCGGTCAGGATCGCTGGCTGGCGATCCTGGTGACGGACGGAATTACTTTATCCCGCAGCGGGAAATCCGGTAATGACCCGTGCATACCAGTCATCTGGCCCGGATGGGCCAGCCGGTATGGTTTTCGGGTAAGCCATGTGATGACGCGAAATGGCAACTGTTTCTGAATTCATAATGTCATGCCCGTGTTGGTTATCCGTTCAGATAAGCTGCTGGCGCAACGCCAGTGCAATGGCCTGTGAACGGCTGTTCACCTTCAGTTTGGAAAAAATGTTCTTGAAATGATTGCGCACTGTCTGCGGCGCAATGCTCAAATCGTTGCAGATGCAGGTTGTGTCCTGGCCGCGGGCCGTCAGGGTCAGGATTTCCATTTCGCGGGGTGTGAGCAGGTGCAGGGTTGGGCGTTCTGTTGCGGGCGACTTGTGCAGCTCATTGGCCATCTGCCGGATCAGCCGCTGCCCGCTGATGGTGCGCATGGCAAAATAGATCCGCGCCTGGCCAGGGCCGGTCATGGATTCCGGCAGGGTGTAGACACCGACATTGACCCAGCAGCGTTCCCTGTCATGGCGGGTCAGGACGAGGTCGAAGTTCTGCATGGGCAGATTTTGCATGGCTTCGCGTGCAACGGGGCATTGGCTGTGGCAGAAACGCCGCGAGGCCAGGTCGTCGGCACAGAGAACATCGTGACAGGACCGGCCCTGCATTTCCTCAGCCGGTTTTCCGAGTATCTGGAGGAAGGCTGCATTCATGTAGGTGATGCGTTTCATCTGGTCAATGCCGAAGACGGCATCGCCACTGTCATCGAAAATCTGCTGAACCTGCGCCATATCAGTATCTCATTATCTTTATTGCATTTATCGAAAGGTGATTCCCGGGCCGGATTGATTCACTGGCAAACCCGGGCATTCATTCATTTCGCAGGATCAGACATAACAGCCCGCGACGGGTAAGTTCCAGCTTTTTATTCGTCAATTTTCGTTTACTTCGGAGCGCTGATTAAAAAGCCAGATCAGACAATGGGTTGCATGAGTACAAAAAATGAAATGTACGGAATTTAACGAAGGGTCTGGTCGTGCAAAATCCTTTGTGCCGCATGGTCTGGGCCTGGCATCGGAGTGATGGTGGATGCATGGTTCCGGTTTTCCGGTTTTCCGCCATGGCGGTTACTGGCCGGAGGAAATCAAACGGAAGGAAGGTGTCGTAACAAGTGCTTGTTTTGTCGCCACCCGGCCTGTAAAATCCGCCGCCTCCCGGCCTTCCGGCTGTGAGATTCTTTTAACTCCTTGCTCCACCACCAGGTTGGGGGGCAACACCATAAGGGGCATCTATGCGTCATTATGAAATCGTATTTCTGGTACATCCGGACCAGAGTGAACAGGTTCCTGCGATGGTCGAGCGTTATCGCGGCATCATCGAATCCAAGGGCGGCAAGATTCATCGCCTGGAAGACTGGGGCCGTCGTCAGCTGGCTTATCCCATTCTCAAGCTGCACAAGGCTCATTACGTGTTAATGAACGTTGAATGCGGCAATGAAGAAATGGCCGAGCTGGAAACTTCCTTCCGCTTCAACGATGCGGTACTGCGCAATCTGATCATGAAGACGGATGGCCCGGTGACTGAAGCGTCGCCTCTCATCAAAACCGATGATAAAGAGAAGCAGCGTCCACGCCGCAGCGAGTTTGCTGAAGAAGCCGCTGAAGTCGAAGCTGAAGAATAATTCCGCCATTGGCCGGATCACTGGAGAACAAATATGTCATCTTATTTCCGTCGTAAAAAATACTGCCGCTTTACCGCTGAAGGCATTACCCATGTCGATTACAAAGATATCGAACTGCTGAAGAATTTCATTACCGAAACCGGCAAGCTGGTTCCGGCGCGCGTTACCGGCACCAAGGCCCGTTATCAGCGTCAGCTGACCACCGCTGTTAAACGTGCCCGTTTCCTGGCGCTGATGCCTTATTGCGATCAGCACTAACGGACATGCTGCAAACAGCAGCTCAAACCATGAATCTACACATTACATGTCCGCCCTCTCCCACCATTGGCTTGCGCCAATGGTTCCCCCTCTCCCGCAAGCGGGCGAGGGCAGGCTGGAGTCGCTGCGCGATATTCACATCAATCCTATTCAGAGGCTCTAAAGATGGATGTTATTCTGCTTGAAAAAATTGACCGCCTGGGCACCCTGGGCGATATCGTAAAAGTTAAACCGGGTTTTGCCCGTAACTTCCTGTTGCCGACCGGCAAGGCCAAGATGGCCACTGAATCCAATATCAAGGAACTGGAAGCCCGCCGTGCCGAACTCGAAGCCCGCGCAGCCAAAATGCTGGCTGAAGCCCAGGCCCGCAAGGCGCAGCTGGATGGTTTTGCCGTGAGCCTGACTGTGAAGTCCGGCACTGAAGGCAAACTGTTTGGTTCAGTGGGTACGCACGATATCGCTGATGCCGCTACTGCGGCCGGCCATAAGGTTGAAAAGAAAGAAGTGCGCATGCCGACCGGCCCGATTCGCCTGGCCGGCACTTACGACATCGAACTGCATCTGCACACCGACGTTAATGCGACCATCAAACTTACCGTGATTGGTGAAGAATAGGTTGAAGCCGGTTTTCTTTCGGGGAGATCTTTTTAACCGCTTGAAAAATGGAGGCTCCGGCCTCCATTTTTTTTGGGTATGTTTGTGGTTACGGTCAAATCATCTTGCCTGAACACAAGCAGGTGATCTTCAGATCAAATGCCGTTGCTGCCTGTCGGCATTCCGGATTTTCCGGGATTTATCCACCCTGTTTTCCTGTTTGCTGAATCCGGCCTGGCCTTTCAGACCGGCGCGGCGGTAATCTTCCAGTAACGCATTTTCAACCAGGCTGGCGGATTGCAGTTTTTGTTCTGTCAGGTACTGATGCAATAAATTGAACAGGCGTTCCAGTGCAAATTCGTGCGTCTGGCCGGTTTCTGCATGTAACCAGTCGCACAGTTGCATCATGTTTTCAAAGGCATTGTCACCCAGCAATAACGGTTTGCTGCGGGTGAATCGTCCCGAGTTGATAATCATGTCCCAATAGCGTGCAAAACGCGCCAGTCGCTGCATGGTGACAAAATCAATCAGGTGGTTGCATAGAATCGTATAAGGCGGTTGCGGATTAAAGCGCATGCCGCAGGTCTGGGTGTGGCGGATAACCGGTGTGCCGCGCAGGCGTTTCAGCAGGCCCACCTGGATTTCATGCGGATTCATTGCAACCAGTTCATTGAATCCGCGTGCAAAACTTTGCAAGTCTTCACCCGGCAGGCCAATGATCAGATCGGCATGGATGTGGGCATGAGTATGTTGTGCCAGCCAGAGCAGATTGGCGCGAGCCTTGTCGTTATTCTGTTTGCGGCTGATAAGTTGTTGCACATCTGGGTTCAGTGACTGAATGCCTACTTCAAACTGTAATTTGTGTGGCGGAAACCTGGCAATAATGGTTTTGAGTTTTTCCGGCAGGTGATCCGGAACAAGTTCGAAATGCAGAAACAGGTCGGGATCATTTTTTTGCAGAAAAAATTCCATGATGCGAAGGCTGCTGTCTACCTTGAGATTAAAGGTGCGGTCAACAAACTTGAAATGCCGGGCGCCGCGTTCATAAAGTGCCTGCATCTGCTGAAGAAACAGGTCCGTATCAAAAGGCACAGCTGTCTTGTCCAGTGCCGACAGGCAGAATTCACATTTGAACGGACAGCCGCGTGAAGCCTCAACATAAATAATGCGGTGCGCGATATCTTCGGCGGTGTAACAGGAATAGGGCAGCTGGATATCATGCAGCTCAAATGGCGGGGCATGAATGATTCTGGCAACCGGTTTTGCTGCCAGCACTTGCTGGCAATCAGTGGCAAAGGTCAAATCACCCTGGCCAACAATGAGATGATCAGCGTGACGAACGATGGATTGTTCGTCGTATTCGTGACTGACTTCCGGGCCGCCAATAATGATGATGATTTCCGGACGGACAGCCTTCAGCAAACGGATAACCGCCTCGGTTTGTTCCACATTCCAGATATACACGCCAAAACCGATAATTTTTGGCTGCTGCGCAATCAGGTCTTCAACAATATCCAGAGCCCGCTGGTTGATGGTGTATTCAATCAGCCGGGTGCGTGCCTGCAACTCGCCCATATTGGCCAGCAGGTAACGCAGACCCAGGCTGCTGTGGATGTAACGGGCGTTCAATGTGGCGAGAAGGATATCCTGCATGCGGTTGCGTCACTCAAATGGGTGATTACTGTTGCCGTTGGTAAGCAAAATGGTTGATTACGCTGAAATCAATTGTATTGCCGATGGTGCTTTCTATACTGCATGCAGGGATGTTTTCCTGCAAATGCTACCAGCCAAATGACAAACCTCTCGTGAAGTTATAAATCACATTATTAAAGCGATCCACATACAGGAGAATCGCATGAGAGTGAAGTCATCGGCTACCAGCCGTTTACCTCTGTTGCTTGAACCGGCCGAGTTGTTCGAGGCCCTGTCCGACGAAAATGTCATTGTCATCGATTTGTCCATGCCCGGTGTATACAGGGCCGGCCATGTGCCGGGTGCGGTGTGGCTATCCTATCCCGTTATTCTGCATCAGCACGACGACACGGATTGCGATGTGCCGCCGGATGAAAAACTTTCTGAAGCACTGTCTGCCCTGGGCATTAAACCTGAACATCATGTTGTGGCCTACGATTCCCAGGGTTGCCCCATGGCTGCGCGGTTGTTGTGGACGCTGGAAGAAATCGGTCACGCGCATTTTTCCATGCTGAACGGTGGCTGGGCCGCGTGGAAAGCAGCGGGTCTGGCAGAAGAAGTTACAGCAAGACAACTGCCACGCAGCGATTACCGTGTCAAACGCAGTGGCCGCTGCAACATATTGCGTGGCGAGATCGGCAAAAAACTTCATGATAAAAACGTGGTGCTGCTCGACAGCCGTACCGAAGAAGAATTTACCAATGAACTGGTGATTACAGATCGCGGCGGCTGTATTCCCGGTGCCGTGCATTGCGACTGGATGCATGCCGTGAATGAAAATGATGCCATGCGCATGCGTCCGCTTGATGAATTGCGTATCCGCATGGAGTCACTGGGCGTAACGCCGGACAAGGAAATCATTACCTATTGCCAGACGCATATGCGCTCAGCTTACCTGTACATGGTGCTGAAAATACTCGGCTATACACAATTGCGCGGTTATGCAGCCGGTTATTCCGAATGGGGTAATGCGCTGGATACACCCATCAGTCACGCTGTCGATGAATTACCTGTGAAAGTTGCGCCTCTCATGCCAGCCAGACCGCAACTGTCAATTGTGAAACCGGTTACAGATGAAATGCCCGTCATTGATTCGCGGCTTTTGTTTTTGGGAGAAACGCTGGTGAATGCCGCAACCGCGCACATGCCCGGCATCCGGGCGCTGGTGAAAACATATTGTTCACAACGGCCTTTTCGTGGCCTGCGCATCAGCGGCTGTTTGCAGATAACGCCCGGCACCGGCGCACTGGTTTGCGCACTGGTCGAGCTGGGCGCATCTGTGCGCTGGGCAGATGTGGCAGCAGATGAAACGGCCAATACCATCGCTACCTATCTGCTGAGCCAGCGCATTCCGGTATTTACCTGTGCATTGTCTGCGGATGACCAGGGTATGGCGCAAGATATCGTGGAGAAAATGCTGGTATTTCCGGGTGAACGCATGCCGCATGTTCTGATCGATAATAACGATGAACACTGTTTGTTAACCATCAGCGAAAAATTTCCCGGCATGGAAGCCAGCACACCATCACTGGTGCTGGATGAAATTAGCGAAGAACTGAATAGCGACAGCCGCAAGCTGCTGGTGGAAATGATGCTCCTGGCCAAATGGGAAATGCGTGCCTGCGAATATCTGGACAATATGCGCATCTGGGCAGCCAATCCAATGGTCTGTCACTGCAATTCAGTAGTCATGCTGAAAAATACGCTTTGCGCGTGTGCATGACCGGACGCAAATGGCAGCGAAAACATTTGCCTGTTGCCGGACACCAGCAATTCTCCATTCTGCTCGTTCCGGCTACAATAATCGCCTCCATGCAACTTCAACCCTGCGCTGCCCTTAAAATGAAACCGCCTTTTACTTCCATCGAATTATTTCGCCGCGAATTTAATGCAGGCTTGCACCGCCTCGCCGAAGAAGGCGGTTTCGGCACTTTTATTTTGGCCTGCGCCAATGCAACCGGCGATGCGGATCTGCTGAACGACATTCGCCCCCTGCTCGAAAAACAGTATCAGGATTTATACGAAACCTGCCGCATTGCATTCCAGAAAGGCCGTGGTGTGGATGTGGTTGATGAAGACCTGCTGGTATTTCTGAAGTTGCACACCATGGGGTTTGATGAAATCCGTCTGGGTGAAACACGCCGTGAAGACGTGTGGAAAATCCAGTTCAATCATCTGCGCTCGTTTCGCCCCAGGCGCATTACACAATTTGTACACACCGGTTTGATGTCAGAACCATTCAGTGAAGATGCATTCAATTTCAATAAATCCTTCATGGCGCGTGAATGCTTCTGGCGTGGCGAGTTGCTGGGCCGCAGTATTGATCTCTTCTACAACAAATACCCGTTTGCGGATCTGCATGGCTTGCTGGTGCTGGATCGATTGTCCAACCAGGCACAATTGCTGGAACAGGATGATCATCAATATGTATTTGGCTTATGCGAAGCACTGGAAGACCAGTTCAAGGGCGTTGGATTCGGTTACAACAGCTACGGCGCCTATGCTTCAGTCAACCATCTGCATTTCCAGATGTTCGTTGATGCAGACGGTTTGCCGGTAACCCATGCCTGCTGGCAACACAATGGTGGCAATAAAGAATACCCGGCAAGCTGCCATGTGTTTGATTCGGTATCAGCATCATGGAAATTCATCAGCAATCTGCACGCAACCGCACAGCCTTACAACCTGCTGTATCTGCCGGGAAGAGTGTTTGTGTATCCAAGAAAAACACAAGGCACAGTTAACGTCCCGTCATGGAGCAGCGGATTTACCTGGTATGAATTATCGGGCGGGTTTGTGGTGTTTAATCGTGATGAATATAAAAACCTGAGTGCGCAGAATATAGAAAATTATTTGAGGCAGTTAAGGAGGCTTTGATCAAGTTTGGACGAGCGAATTTGTGAGACAGAATTTTTCAGCGCAAGGCGTGAAACGCAGGCAATATCCGGGAACCTTGCCAAGTTTCACAACGCAACGATGGAAAATTCTGGCAGCAAAGTCGCCGGACATAACTTGATCAAAGCATCCTTGAGGCTTGAATAAAAAGCAGTCATCTTCTCCTGGTTAATGATTCAGGATATGCATACGGACGTGCCCAATCGGATCTGAATAGGGTTCGACTATGGACGCATGTAATAAAAAGGTGGCTTTCGGGGTGAGCTGTTGTCGGTTCGATTTAGCCAGAAGCGGGGGCTTGGGAGATGGCTCGCCAGTTTGTATTCACCGCATTGCGGTCTGTTAGCGAACTCTGATATACATCCCTGAATATACTGATTCAATCCAGACATGCATCCTAATAAAACTATCTTCAAATATACAGACACTGAGTGTTTTTACCTGGAAAAGCGGGTTCGTCTTTCTCGATTTCAATATCCAACGGTTTTACTGGTAAGTTTCTGATTAAACTGGTAA
>JAUPMA010000333.1 GCA_030836935.1 Pseudomonadota bacterium
CATGATGTGATTTTTTGCAAATGACGACTGCGCCACAGCCTGGTTTTTATCCCGCATGTAACGCAACAGATTTTCCCGGTCATTACGCAAACGCTCAATTTCGTAACTGGTGTATTCCACCGTATCCATCTCAACACTGGTAACGGACTTGTTGGCCGCCATTTCCAGCACTTTCTCGATATGCTGCAACTCATCCTTGAGTGATTCGGCTTCCAGATTTTCTGTCACCAGCCTTTCAAATGTCACAAATACATTCTGTTCAAACTGCTGGATACGCATCCAGGCATACGCCACGGTAACAACAATAATGAGTGTCCCGGTGATTGCACAGGTTTTATAGAACCGCATGGCGGTGGGCATCAGCAGTGACATGGCAACGAACTCCCGGATCAGTAAGAAAAACTATTCTGCAACCGGATTTTCCAGCGCCCGGGCATGGTGATAGGCCAGCCGGCACCAGTGTTGCATATCATCCAGCAAATGTTCATCGTTCCGTTCCGGCCAGAACGGATTGAACATGATCCAGTTATTACCCAACTCCCCAAAGGCTTCGCCGCCCTTGGCCAGCGCACCGGAAATGGCCTGGTTCGGCAAACGGAAAGCCAGCGCGCTCAATCCCAGCGCCGCTGCAAACACCACACCCTCACGGGTATGCGCAAGGTAGTAGGCATAGTTGTCACTGTCGGGACAAAAGAATGTTGCATCCGCAAGATTTTCCGCAGACTTGACCAGCAACTCCACTATATCGGAATGGGCGGATGGCCGTTCTCTCTGCAAATAGCCGATCAGCGTGGCATTCTCTTCGCGATTCAATACACCTTCAAATTCATTTTCGGTTTGCAACGAACTCATGTTTCACTCCTGTTGCTGCATTCAAGTGCAGTAAAAATCCGGCCTGCCACCCTGATGGCCTGTTCAATATCGGATGCCAGTACATTGTAGTGTCCCATCTTGCGTCCAGGGCGCGCTTCTTCCTTGCCATACAAATGCAGTTTGGCATTGGATTCGCAAAGTAATTTCTGCCAGTCGGGATGCCACAAATCTCCCAGCAGATTCACCATTACAACCGGTGAAATCAGCCGCGCATCACCTGGTGGCAAACCGCACATGACGCGCACCTGCTGTTCAAACTGCGAGGTCACTGCCGCATCCTTGGTGTAATGGCCGCTGTTATGCGGTCGTGGTGCCATTTCGTTAAACACCAGTTCATTATCTGTCGTGATAAAAAATTCAACTGCCAGCACACCCACATAATCCAGGGCATGCGCCAGCCTGATCGCTGAATCTTGCGCGCGTTGCGCCAGCTCGTCACTTACTCTGGCCGGCACAATGGATTGATGCAGAATACCGTTGCGATGTTCGTTTTCGGCAGGCGGATAACATTGCACTTCACCGTTCAGGTTGCGTGCCAGCAGTGCCGAAATTTCCAGTTTCAGTTCAAGCTTTTTTTCCAGCACACAAACTACTGATCCCATGGCGCAAAACGCTTCCCGCGCCTGCTGCAGGGTTTTGACAATCTGCTGGCCCTTGCCGTCGTAACCCAGGGTGGCTGTTTTTAGAATGGCCGGCAATCCGGTAGCCGCGCAGGCCACCGCAAGATCTGATTCCTGGCGCACCTCATAAAATGGCGCCGGAGCAATACCGATATCGCGCGCAAAGTTTTTTTCTGTTATGCGATTTTGCGCAACCTGCACACACGGCGCCGAGGGATGCACCGGTTTTTTTGTGGCCAGAAACTGCAAACTGACAGCGGGAATATTTTCAAATTCGGTAGTGATGGCATCACAATGCTCTGCCATCCGTTGCAAGGCTTTCGTATCGTCATACGCCGCGCAAATGTGTTCATCGGCAATTCGGCCTGCCGGGCTGCGGACATCCGGGTCGAGCACTACCGTGCGATAACCCATGGTGCGTGCCGCCACACAGAACATGCGGCCAAGTTGCCCGCCACCGAGCACCCCCAGTGTTGCTCCGGGCAAAATCATGCTTCACCTGGCGGCGGCAACGTCATATTCAATACGGATTCTTTTTGTTCCTGGCGGAATTTTTCCAGCCGGTCGGCGAGCGCCGCATCGTTGATGGCCAGCAACGCCACCGCGTACAAACCGGCATTGGCGGCGCCGGCTTCGCCAATGGCGAAAGTCGCCACCGGAATGCCTTTGGGCATTTGCACAATAGATAACAGGGAGTCGAGACCCTTGAGATATTTTGAGTTCACCGGCACACCCAGCACCGGCAGTGTGGTTTTGGCAGCCAGCATGCCGGGCAGATGCGCGGCGCCGCCGGCACCGGCAATAATGCAGGCCAGTCCGCGCTGGCGTGCGCTGGCTGCGTATTCAAACAGCAAATCCGGTGTGCGATGCGCCGATACCACGCGGGCTTCGTAGGCTACGCCAAAGACTTCAAGCTGCTGCACGGCATGCTGCATGACCGGCCAGTCGCTCTGACTGCCCATCACAACACCGACTTTGATCTTGGACATCGCCAGCTTCCTCAAATTACCCGACAGGAGAAAGCTCCGGATTCTATAGGAAGCCGGCGGATTTGCGAACCATAACCCGAAGACGTGAGATCAACCCGTGCAATTCACGCTAGAATCCGCCATCGATCCCAGACAGAAAATAACAGGACATGGAATAACATGAAAAAAGTATTAATTACCGGCGGTGCCGGATTCATTGGCTCACACACAGCGGATTTGTTGATGGAACAGGGCACAGCTGTACGGGTACTCGACAATCTCTCCTCCGGCCACCGCGAAAATTTGCCGGCACAGCACAAGCTGCTGGAATTTGTTAAGGGTGATATTTGTGATGCGACTGCCGTGCGCGATGCCATGCAGGGCATAACCCACTGCTTGCATCTCGCGGCCCAGGTTTCGGTGGTGGCGTCGCTGGAAGATCCGGAATTTTCCGCCAGGCAGAATATTGTCGGCTTTGTAAATGTACTCGACGCCTGCCGTAAACAGGGTGTCAGTCGCCTGGTCTATGCCTCATCCGCCGCCATCTATGGCGAGCCGCCGAAATTGCCGCTGGATGAAGAAGTACCGGTCAAGCAACTGTCACCCTACGGTCTGGAAAAACAGGTCAACGAGTATTACGCAGACATGTATTACCGGCTGTACAACTTTTCATCACTGGGTATGCGCTATTTCAATGTCTACGGCCCGCGGCAGGATCCCAAATCACCCTACGCCGGCGTAATTGCCCTGTTCGTTGACCGCATATCCGCCGCCAAACCGGTAACGGTCTTCGGTGATGGCCAGCAAACACGCGATTTCATTTATGTGCGCGACGTGGCGCGTGCCAATGTCGCGGCGCTAAACAGCCATTATCAGGGTGCCTGTAACGTGGCCACCGGCAAACGTACCTCGTTACTCGATTTGATCAACACCCTGTCGGCACTCACCGGCAACAAAACTGATGTAACCTTCGCGCCACCACGCACTGGTGATATCGTGCATTCGCTGGCCGACCCGTCACGCCTGAACCGTGAACTCAAAACCGTGGCAGAAAGTCCGCTGCGGGAAGGACTGGCTGCGCTGCTGGCATCCGTGAACAAGTAAGTTATTTGCTGGACAGTCGCAACGCATCAACATAAAACACCGCCGGTTGCTCAAGCCGCTCCATAAACAGGCTGAAACTGGTGATGTTTTCCAGATCCATGTTCCGCCCTTCCGGCGCATCGGACACATCATCCATGCGCACTTCAATATCGTTCCAGCCCGGATCAATTCTCAGTTCCCGGTTAAAGCGGTCCGCATACTCATAACCACTGGAAGCATGCTGGCGGTCATAAATTTTCAGCACCATTTCTGCCGGACTGGCCAGCGTACTGTACACGCTGAACCGGACTGACTTGAAACCGCTCCAGTCCCCGGGAAAATCACGCAGGGTAATATCCGGATACTCGCCCGCCATGAAATCAACCCGCAGGGATTTCTCGCCATAACGCACCGGTTCACGACTGACGTGCAGTTGCGCCAGATTGGTATCCCATCGCGTTAATTCAAACGGCGTTTCAAAATCCGCCAGCACCGGAAACTCTTCGCGCATTACATATTCATCTGCCAGCACCACCGCCATGGGCTTGAGTGATACCAGTACCAGCAGCATCGCCAGGATTACCAGAACTGCCCGGCCTGCCGGACGCATGACGGGCTTCAATGCCAGATACAGCGACAGGCCGATATAACTGCCCAGCAAATCACTCAGCACATCCGCATATTCAAAACTGCGCCCCACCAGGAGTTGCGCCCATTCAATGGCAAATCCCCCTGCCAGTACCAGCAGCGTACAAACCACCGCCAATACCGGCACAGACAACCTGGCACAAACCGGCAGCCGGCAAACCGCAACCGTCAGGATGGCAAACAGGGGGACATGCCCCAGATCCCAGAATGTCTGGTAGATGCGTTTATCATGACCATCCGGGCCACCGACAAACAGCAATACGCCCAATACACCAACCGCCCACAGCCACCCTTTCATATCCACACCCCAGACAAGGAAATCGCGTCAGATTTTTCTTACACCTGTTTCAGTCATTTGTGATTCAGGTCACATAAACCCGAACCCTACAATTCGCAACACAAGCTGAATCACCCAAATGGTAATGCGGTCATGGCACAACTCGACAAGCTCATACATGAGGTCATTGAATTCTCCAACCTGGTCGCCTACAGCGAAAATCCGGGCAATCCGGATCTGCTGAATGCCTGCCACCTGTTCAGCGACTATCTCTCTACCCAGCTGAAACTGATCCGCCGCGGCATGATTGGCCCGGCTTCTGCCGCCCACTCCCGCTGGACAGCCGCTGAACTGAACCAACTGGGCCAGCTTGCAATCTTCCCCTCTGACGAAACATGCCAGGAATGGATATGCAACCTGTTCCAGCACTGCATCACCCTGCAACGCGACAAACTGGCGGCATGATACCCATGCGCCGCCCCGCCTGCACCATTGACGAAATGGAAACCCTGCTGGGACAACTGGTTGAATTTGAAAGCCGGATCCAGAAGCCCGGCCAGCTCGACAGTCCTGCCTTTCGCCAGGAATACCGGCTGTTCCGGCAATACCTGCAATGGCGCCTTGAAGATTTCAACAAAGCCATGCGCGATGAAATGAACTCGCACATAAAAGGATTGAGCTAGTCCGGGTATTTCACCAGAATCGGTTGAAGCTTGTTTCCTGTGACATGAAAACAAACATTTGCGCTTGATGCACAGGAAAGTGCGAATGCCGCGAGCGCCGCGACCACCATGGATGGCGGAAGTTAGAGCAACGCAGGGAGCGGTTGCCGAGGAGCGGCGTATTTGCATGCATTTGCGTCAGATCTTTTCTATTCCGTTTGAGTGATTTTCAACAGGCTGTTGGTGAAATATCCAGGCCGGGATTTCCAACCCCATCCCCTGTCCTGTCTTTCATCAGCACTCTGGCTTACAATACCCGCCCCGAAAGCAATACCGAGCTACCCATGACCATCCAGGCCCAAAAAGTTATCACCATCAATTACACACTGCGCGATCAGGCTGGCACGATCATCGACCAGTCACAGGACGGCAGTTTTTGCTACCTGCACGGCGCCAACAATATTATCCCCGGACTGGAAAATGCCCTGTCCGGTCGCCGCCAGGGCGAACAGTTCCAGATTACCCTGCAACCGTCCGAAGCCTATGGCGAATACAATCCATCCCTCACCCAGGTTGTTGAACGCAAGATGTTTGAAAACGGCGATGAAATTGCTGTTGGCATGCAGTTTCATGCGCAATCAGATGAAGGCCAGTTCATTTCCATCACCGTCGTTGGCGTTGACGGTGACAGCATCACCATTGATGGCAACCCGCCACTGGCTGGCGTAACGCTGTATTACGACGTCAGCGTAGTTGGCATACGCGATGCCAGCCTTGAAGAATTGCGGCATGGCCATGTACACAATGCCCATCATCATGCTGAAGACCTGAGCGGCGGCTGCAGCAGCAAATCCAGTGGTGGTGGTTGCGGCGGTGGCGGTTGTGGCGGTGGCGGTTGCCACTAGGAAGCCTCTGATCACACGCTACGCACTGAATATTTCAATTTTCCAGACTTCAATGCCGCATTTAATTGCGGCATTTGTTTTATGTGCTGCCGCAAATCATGCTGACTAACAGCACAACATGAAAAAATCGCCACGCGGTTCTGATCCTTTACACCCGACAACACAAACATTGAACGAAATCCCTGTTTGATATTAGCCTGCCTGATGGCCCGGCCCAGTGTTTTCTGATCAACAAAATTTTTGACAATCATCCCCCGTGGCGACAAATGCCTGCGCATCAGCGACAACCATTTTTGTGTCGCTGCCGTCACCTGCAAGGGCTGTCCGTCCTGTTCGGCAAACACATCATCGATAATCAAATCGAATTTCTCCCCCGCATAATGCCGCAACCAGTTCATGGCATCCGCTGTATGCAATTCAATCCCGCGGCCTTTGATACCAAAATAACGTTTGGCAATGTGTACATGCACCGCATCCAGCTCAACGCCAACAATTAATTCCGGCTTGATAAAATGGCGTAATGAATGAAACACGGCACCACCGCCAACACCCAGCACCAGCACTCTTTTGATGGCATCAGGCGGATAAAAAAATACCGGCAGCATCAGCAAATCCCAGACATAACCGGTCAGCGGTTTCTGCGAATGATACTGGCTGTGAAACACGCCATTGGTGTAAAGCCGCAAACTCTTGCCCGCACTGCGTACTTCATACTGCGTGTCCGCCGTTTTCTTCTGCCACAGCAATGCCATACAAACTCCAGGAAATTAACACGGCGAATTCTACAGCCAATCTGGTAGGTCTCGCGTTCTTGTACTACATACTGTCATTGTTCAGGAGCATCCCCATGACAACAATCAAAAATGAACCCAGTTTCCGTGAAAGTGTTGACCTGATGGTCGATCGCGCCATCGCCGCCATTGATCTTGATCCGGGTACAGCCCATGCCATCAAATCCTGCGAATCTGTCATCCAGGTAAAATTTCCGGTAAAAATTCGCGGCAAGATAGAAGTTTTCACCGGCTGGCGCGCCACTCACAGCAGCCATCGTTTGCCATCCAAAGGCGGCATCCGTTACGCGCCCTATGCGGATCAGGATGAAGTGGAAGCCCTGGCAGCACTCATGACTTACAAGTGCGCCATTGTGGACGTGCCCTATGGCGGATCAAAGGGCGCATTGCTGATTGATCCGAATTTATATGATCGCGATGAACTGGAAAGAATTACCCGCCGTTTTGCTGTTGAATTGATTCGCAAAGGTTTTTTGAGTCCGTCCACCAATGTGCCTGCACCCGATGTCGGCACCGGCCAGCGTGAAATGGCGTGGATCGCCGACACCTACAAACATTTACATCCGGAAGATATTAACCATATAGCCTGCGTCACCGGCAAACCAGTACATCACGGCGGCATTCGTGGCCGTGTTGAAGCCACCGGCCGCGGTATCCAGTTTGCATTGCAGGAATTTTTCCGTCATCCGCAAGATGTGAAAGCCGCCAACATGACAGGATCACTGGATGGAAAAACCTGCGTGGTGCAAGGACTGGGAAATGTTGGCTATCACGCCACAAAATTTTTATCAGAAGAAGACGGCGTAAAAATCACAGCCGTCATTGAACGCGATGGTGCATTAATCAACGACAACGGAATCAACATTGAAAACCTGCACCAGCACATCAACAAGCGGCGCAGCATCCGGGAATTCCCCGATGCAACTTTCACTGAACATGGCATGAGTATTCTGGAAAAAGAATGCGACATCCTGATTCCCGCCGCACTGGAAAGCCAGATCACCCTGCAAAACGCTGAGCGCATCAAGGCAAAACTGATCATCGAAGCCGCCAATGGCCCGATCACCTTCGGTGCCGATGAAATTCTCAACAAAAAAGGTGTCATCATTATTCCCGACGCCTATGCCAATGCAGGCGGGGTCACGGTTTCGTATTTTGAATGGATACGCAATATATCCCACATCCGCTTTGGCCGCATGCAACGGCGTAATGAA
>JAUPMA010000334.1 GCA_030836935.1 Pseudomonadota bacterium
ATGTGTAGCTGAGGCGCAACATTTTTCAGTGCAGGATCTTTGGCACCAGCAAGTAGAATTCAGGAATGGGTGCATCGAAGCTGACGCCATCATCGGCCATCATCTGGTAACTGCCGGTCATGCTGCCGACCGGGGTCTTCATCATGGTGCCGCTGGTGTATTGAAAACCTTCACCGGGTTTGAGGTAGGGGTACTCACCCACTACGCCGTCACCGCGCACTTCCTGGGTTCCGCCATTGGCGTCAGTAATAATCCAGTGGCGTGTCAGCAGGCGCGCCGGCACCACGCCTTCATTGACGATGGTGACAGTGTAGGAGAAAACATAGCTGTGCTTGTCAGGGCGTGACTGGTCGGGAATGTAGGCTGGCACAACATTAATACTGATTTTGTAATCGTTAGCGTTCATGCAGTTACTCTCCACCTGGTTCAGCCTAGCTTACCAGAAAGTTTTAACCGATTTCCCCGTCAGCCTTCGTTGTTTTATCACCGGATGTGTCATGCAGCAGGTTGGAAAGTCTGGCGAACTGCAATAGTGACAATTCCTGTGCCCGTTGCCCGGGATCTATGCCGGCCTGCCGGATCATGTTGTCGTTACATAAATTCCTGAGGGTGTTATGCAGGGTTTTGCGGCGTTGTGAAAAGGCCTGCCTGACCAGCCCGGCAAAGGTTTCGTGACTGTGCAGTTCGCACGGCGGCGTGGCATGTGGTACCAGTCGTACAATGGCCGACTCGACTTTGGGTTGCGGGTTGAATGCCTGGGGTGGCACCAGAAACAGCGGTGTGATGGCAAAGTGCAGTTGCGCCATGATGGTCAGGCGACCGTACTCGCTGCCGCCGGGCTGCGCGGCCAGCCGTTCCACTACTTCCTTTTGCAGCATGAAATGCATGTCAAGGATGAGGTGGGCGTGTTCCACCAGATGAAAAATAATCGGCGTCGAAATGTTGTACGGCAAATTGCCCACAATGCGCAGGTTGCGGCCACTGGCCAGTTGGCCAAAATCGAAATCCAGCACGTCACTTTGATGTACGCGCAGTTTGCCCAGACGCCCGCAGTTGAGGCTGAGTTTGGGGATGATGTCGCGATCCAGTTCAATTACATCCAGTTCGCCGGCCTGTTGCAGTAACGGGCAGGTGAGTGCACCCAGACCCGGGCCGATTTCCACCAGTCTTTCGCCGGGCAGCGGATTGATGCTGCGCACGATGCGCTCGATGATGTTTTGGTCGACAAGGAAATTTTGCCCGAAGCGTTTGCGTGCCTGATGCTGCATTAATTGCCTGCCATTTTTCGGGCCAGATCCAGCGCCAGGTCTGTGGCAATCCGCAGGCTACCGGCATCAGCCCTGGCCGTGCCAGCCAGCTCAAGTGCCGTACCGTGATCGACAGATGTGCGAATGATGGGCAAGCCAAGTGTAATGTTGATGGCTTTGCCGAAACTGCTGTATTTCAGCACCGGCAGGCCCTGGTCATGATACAGCGCCAGCACGGCATCGGCTGTGTCCAGATATTTTGCAGTAAACAGTGTATCAGCGGGCAGTGGTCCGGTAAGGTGCATGCGTTCCTGCCGCAACCGTTCCAGCGCCGGCTCGATAATGTCGATTTCCTCGCGTCCCAGATGACCATTCTCGCCGGCATGCGGATTGAGTCCGCATACCAGTATTCGCGGATTGGCTATACCAAATTTGCTGCGCAGGTCGGCATGCAAAATCCGGATCACCTGTTCCAGTACAGCGGGTGTGATGGCGGCGCTGACTTCGCTCAGGGGCAAGTGCGTTGTTGCCAGCGCCACGCGCATTTTTTCGCTGGCCAGCATCATCACCGGCGTGCCGCCGGTTAGTGCAGCCAGGTATTCGGTGTGGCCGGTAAATGCCATGCCGGCATCATTGATAATGCCCTTGTGCACCGGGCCAGTCACCAATGCCTGGGCAGCGCCCTGTTGAATCAGCATGACGGCTGTATCAAGACACTGCAGTACATACGCGGCATTGGCTGCGTCAAGTTTGCCGGGTATGACGGGTTTGTTGAGCGCTACCGGATACACCGCCAGATTACCGGGGTGGTGCATGGGTGTTAATGCAGGATCGTTCAGGGTGTGAATATTGATATCGGCATGCAACAGTGCGGCACGACTGTGCAGCAAAAAAGGATCGGCGATACACAGCAGGCGTGCAGGGATGTGTTGCCGTGCCAGAGCCAATACTATGTCCGGGCCGATGCCGGCGGGTTCACCGGGTGTGATCAGGATAGTGGGCGTGGTGTTAGTCATGAGGAAGTGGCAAGTAGCAAGTCAAAGCTTTTTACTTGAAACTTGATACTTTGTTCCTTGCAACTGTTTAACGATATTCAACATAGGCTTCATCGCGAATCCGGCGCAGCCAGAGTTGCAATTCCTCATCGGCCTTGCGTTCACGCAGGGATTGTTCGGCGCGGTCGCGCTGCTGCTGTTCGGTATTGTCCTGCTGGCGGCGTTCCAGTACCTGTAAAACATGCCAGCCAAACGGACTGCGGAAGGGTTCGGAAATCTGCCCCGGTTTCAGACTGTCCATCACTTTCTCAAATTGCGGCACGAGCTGTCCGCGGCTGACCCAGCCCAGATCGCCGCCATTGTCTTTTGAACCGGGATCCTGTGAAAACTCGGTTGCCAGCGAGGCAAAGTCTTCACCCTTGTCGAGGCGTTGCCGGATTGATTGCAATGTTTTGAGAATCTGCTCATCACTGGTCACCATATCACTGTGCAACAAAATATGGCGGGCGTGTGTTTGCTCGATAACTACTTTTGTATTTTGTTTATCAATGAGCTGAATAATGTGAAACCCGGTGGCGCTGCGCAAGGGTGTGCTGACATCGCCCTTGTTGAGATTCCTGGCGGCATCAATAAACAGAGGTGGCAGTTCACTGGCCGCGCGCCAGCCCAGATCACCACCTTCCAGTGCCTGGCGGCCTTGTGAAAAACGCAATGCCACCTCGCGGAAAGTTTCACCGGATTGTATATGTGCCAGGGCCTTTTCTGCCTGATCATATGCTGCGCGAATATCTTCCGGCGAGGCATTCTCCGGTGTTGCGATCAGAATATGGGCAAGATGATATTTTTCGTTGCCGCCACTTTGTTTTTGCTGTTCGATGAACTGGTTTATTTCCTGTTCGGGAATCTGTATGCGTTCATAAACCATGCGTTTTTGCAGTTCGCGAATCATTAAATCGCGGCGCGTCTGCTCGCGAAACATTTCGTAACTTACACCTTGCTGTTGCAACAGGCGGCGCATTTCATCCAGGCTGGCTTTGTTGTTGCGCGCCATGCTCTCGAGTACGCGGTTAAGCCCCAGGTCATCGATCTGGATGCCTTGCGACCTGGCCAGTTGCAATTGCACTTCATCAACAATCATGCGTTCCAGAACCTGTTTACGCAGAACGGATTCGTCCGGTAACGATACGCCACTGTCAGTCATTTGCCGGTTAAAGTCGCGCATGCGTACTGCAAGTTCATGCGCGGTAATAACGCTGTCGTTGACCACGGCAACAATGTTATCGAGTTTTTGCGGTGCAGCCATTGCCATGGTAGTAACCATGCAGGCAAGACCAAAAATTAATCGTGAGAATTGATTCATTTTATTTGTCATCCGATTGATAGCCAAGAATAGCACTTTCAAGTATTTGCGACGCCTTTTTGTCGCCCGCACTGCCCAGGCCCTTGAAAATCAGTTGCAGCATCACTGAGCTGTCGTGGCTGTTGTCATCCTGCAGGAACCGTCTTGCCAGCAAACGCATTGCCCAGCAGCAGGATTCGTATTCAACACCGGTGAGCATATCGATGTCACTTTCTTCAGTAATGGAATAATTCCAGCGCGATAGCAGTGTGTAACGCTTTGACAAGGGCCAGACCAGTGCCAGGTCAGTTTGTTCCAGTGTTTCTGTATCGCCTTCACGCAAATAGCGATAACCGATGTTGAAAATGTGGCGATTATCGCTGCGGTATTGCACTAGCAGATTACGTCGCTCGCCTTCGTGAGTGATGCCGTCCCATTGTACGGTGTTGCGCAGGCGCCAGTCGCCGATGTGTGCGCTGGCTTCGGCAAGAATGTCGGAACGGGTGTCGGCAATGGCTGTATTATCCAGCGTGACGCGGCGGTCGAAGTCATAAAAAATCTGTCCGGCGCTGATACTGAGAAATTCATCGCCATTTTCCCTGTCAAGCAGGCGGCTGGTAATGGCAGTGGTGAGCTGGCGTGTGTCGCCGATGCGATCAATGCCGTTAAAACGATTTTCGCGAAACAGTTGCGAAAAACTGAAATCAAGATTGCCGGTGTCAAATAATGGAATGGCGGACTGATCTTCATAAGGTATATTCAGATAAAACAGCCGGGGTTCAAGTGTCTGCACAAAACCGAGATCAAATTCGCGTTCAAAAAACAAACCGCTATCAAGACTGGTGACAGTGATCTGGCGCGCATCGAGTTCGAGCGGTGTGTCATCACCATTTTTTAAACTGTATTGTGTGTAACGCGAACCGGCGGTGGGTGTAACGAACCAGGCGTGACCTTGCAGTGGCCAGCTGAGTTTGGGGTAAATGTCAAAACGCTGGCCAGTGGGGCGTGTGTCGCTGTCATGTGCAAAATGCGTCAGCTCACCGTGCAGCGACCATAGCAAATTATGGCGGCCAATATTGTTGCTGCCATCCATGCTGATTTGCGGCAGCCGCTTGTAAGGATAATTGTCGAGCGTGATATTCGGGTCAATGGTTTCGTATGACTGGAGATTCAGATCGGCGCGCCAGATATCCCGTGTGTAATTCAGTGTGGCCTTGCGTTGCAAATGACTGATGCGGCCCAGATCAGTGTCGTTTTCCAGGTCATCAAAATATCGGTCATCCGATACATCATTGATGTCGAGGTCGGCGCTGAGACGCTGGCTGATGTCAGCATGATGTGCATATTGCAGGCGATAGCGGCTGTCCAGTGTCTGTTCATCTTCTGGTAAATAATCAAATTGCGCCTCGCCTTTGCCACCGCGCAACAAATAGCGGTAATCCGTGTTGAGCAGGGTGCCGCGCAGATTCATGTGCCGTGCGGTGAACAGGGCATCCTGGTTTGGCGCAATGTTCCAGTACCAGGGAACGCTGATTTCAAATCCGCGCGAGCCGGAGGTGGCAAATCCCGGCATCAAAAAACCGGAACGGCGTTCATCACCCAGCGGGAACTGCAACCACGGCGAGTAAAACAGCGGGACATGCTTGAACCAGAGTACGGCATGACTGGCAGTGCCGGTATCGCTGGCGTGATCCAGGCGTAACAGGCTGGTTTGCAAGTACCAGTCTTCCTGGCCCGGCGGACAGGAAGAAAACAGGCTGTTAACGAGTACTGTTTCATCACCGCTGCGGGTAGTTAACCTGGGGGTGCTGCCCTGAAACCGGCTGGCCGGCATCTGGTAATGGGCGTTGTCGAAAATACCGCCCCGGTTTTGTAAATCCAGCCAGCCGTGGTCGGCATCAACAGCCAGGTTTTCGGCATCAATGTGCAATTTACTGTCGATATCAACTGTTTGTTCGGGCTTGTTGTAAATGATGTGATCGGCCTGTAACCGCAGGCCATCGCGTTCAATCAGCACGTTACCACTGAATGTGCTGAGGTGGGTGCTGCTGCTTTCCACCCGGGTAGCACTGATGCGGGTTGCATCTTTTTGATCATCGGCAAAAACGGGCGGCGGGCTATACTGATAAAAACCGCTGCCGGATAGCGGGCAGATTTGCCAGCGATCATCCGGCCCGGCAGCGGTTTCTGCCAGTAACAGACATGGCCAGACCAGTAAGCCAGGCAAAATACCGGATAAAAATTTCATGAAAGCGGCTGATCTCAAAGACAACTGCAAAGGGCGGTATTGTATGCAAGCGCTCCCGGCATGAACAGCCAATGTTTATTCCATCACATCCGGATCAAGGTATATGACTGAGCAAACGGAAGCAGCAGGAAATCAGGGAGCTGGCAGTGAGGTGACCAGCGAGAATCGCCGGCATACCCGTTACCGCGTCAACTTGCCGGTGCATATCAAGCTCAGTACGGGTGAAGTGGCCAGGGCGAGGGCTGTGGATATTTCAACAGACAGTGTTTATGTTGAATATGGCGCGCCGGCGGATGAAGGTAAAATTTTTGAAATGCTGTTTGATCTGCCTTTTAGCAGTGATTTCAGGCGTGTCTATGTGAAGGGCAAAGTGGTGCGGGCGGTGATTATCGGCGACAGGAATGTT
>JAUPMA010000335.1 GCA_030836935.1 Pseudomonadota bacterium
ACGTTATCGAGCATGCGTGAAAAAATGGAAACGGCTTTGCGGTAATCGTCCCAGTTGAACGCGGCCTGGCTGGTGAACGGCTTTTCAATAAAGCGGGTGAGGTTGATGGAGCCGAGCAGGCATGAACCGTAAGGTGGTAATGGCTGTTCGCCACATTGCCCTGTCACCAGGCCATTGAAAATGACGGTGTTATGGTCGGCCTGTGTGGTGTCGTACACAGCTTGTTTGCCGATAGGTTTTATTTCATCAATGGTGCAGGTGAAAGCTTGCGTTTTTTTCAAGACGCGGTCTTTGGCCCATGCATGATAGCGATCATTTTTATAATCCAGCATAAAGCCGATTTCGTTCATGAAACGGGTTCTGGATTCACCATCAATAATTAATTCGTAATCTGCATTGCATGCATATTCTTTATTGCCGCCTTTGCCATCCGGCATCATGCGGTTACCGGCATCGCGGCGTTTGTGAATGCAGCAGAAAACACCAAAGTTGGCAAGCAGGGTTTGTACATCTTGTAGCAGGCTGGGTTTGCTGGATGCCAGACGTATGGAGCAGCTTTGTGAATTACTGGAGACGTTGACTGTGCCATCGCATTGAAACAGTGCCTGTAAATAGGCTTTAACGCAGTCTTCCGAGCCGCGCCATACCACTTCGGGTACTTGCAACTTTGTGTCGCGCGAAAAACCGTAGTGCGCCAGTACACGATTCAGAATGACTGAGCGAATAAATAAATGATTGCGTTCCGGCACGGCTACAGGTGCAACCTGATATGCGCGGCTGCTATGGGCTGTGCTTGCGATTAATGCATTAACGTAGTTGCTGACAATAGGTGCGAGTTCGCGATCTTTTCCCCAGAAATTAATCACGGCTGCTTCCTTGCCATCGCCACGGTTGGTGAAATGGCCGTCGCCCGTAATGAGACCCAGCAGCATGCCCAGATCGCAGGAACCTTGATTACCGAACTGGCCCTTGCCGGATTGCACCAGCAATTCATCGCCCGGTTTCAGTTCACGTAACGGGATCTTGCCACGGCTGGTGTAGAAATCATGCCATTCAGTGGCTTTGATTTCGTATCCTTCTTTGGTGTGTACACGATACACGTCTGCTTCACTGGCTGTCATGAACGCCGGTACAGCGGAGCGGATTTCAGAACCCTTGTGATCTGAGCCCAGTGCGCGTTTATCAACAGTGACTTGCAGTGGGGTACCGCTGGCATAAAGTTCGCCAATGGGAATCATGCCGTATTGTGTGTGCAGCCTGGTATCGGCAGTAACACATGGATTTGTTGCACGAATATTTTCGCAGAACCAGTTGTTGTTCATCTCATTCACTTTATCAATGAGAATGAAACCGGGTTCGGCGTAATCGTAAGTGGAGGCCATGATGGCATCCCACAAACGGCGAGCGGGAACCGTGCGGGTAATGCGGCAGGCAACCTGGCCGGCATCGTTGGTGACATAGCCGTCTTTCACCGGCCATTCGCGCCAGATGACTTTGCTGGAATCGCTGAGGTCCACCTTGTTTTGCGACAGGTTGTCCTGGATGAATTCCTTGGTGGTCATGGGGAAGGCGAGCGCCCAGGGTTTGTCGGCTTTCACCGCTTCAACGAATTCGGTGGTGATGAGCAGCGACAGATTGAACTGACGCAAGCGGCCGTCTTCGCGCTTGGCCTTGATGAAATCGAACACATCGGGATGGCCGACATCAAACGTGGCCATTTGCGCGCCGCGGCGGCCGCCGGCCGAGCTCACGGTGAAACACATTTTGTCGTAGATATCCATGAACGACAGCGGGCCGGAGGTGTAGGCGCCGGCGCCGGATACATAACCGCCTTTGGGGCGCAGGGTGGAGAATTCGTAGCCAATGCCGCAACCGGCCTTGAGCGTCAAACCGGCTTCATGGACTTTTTGCAAAATGCCGTCCATGGAGTCAGGCACGGTGCCGGACACGGTGCAGTTAATGGTGGAGGTGGCGGGCTTGTGTTCCAGCGCGCCGGCATTGGAAATAATGCGGCCAGCAGGAATGGCGCCATGGCGTAATGCCCAGAGGAACTTCTCGTTCCATTCTTTCTGTTTGTCCTTGCCGGATTCGACTTCAGACAGGGCACGGGCGACGCGCTCGTAGGTGCCGTCGATGCTGGCATCAATCAGCGTGCCGTCTTTGGCCTTGAGGCGGTATTTCTTGTCCCAGATGTCCAGGGAGGCTTGCTGGTAAGGAACTTCATTGACATTGTTTGGAACGGCTTGCAGTTTGCGTGCAGTCATTTTTTTTCCTTATTTAGTTGTTTTTTATATGGCTATATTAGGAAAGCGTGAAGCTATATAGTGGTGAAGAAATAAAATAACACAATATATTGTGTTTACCAGTCTTGAAAGCAGATTTTTTAATTTAGCCGGGCGAATGCCGACGAACGGCTGCAACAACAACCGTAGGGGCGCCCCTTGTGGGTGCCCCCAGCCTGAAAATTCAACAACGACCAGACAGCAGGGCAGGCAGGCCTTGGACTGTTTGATCTTGCGCATTGGGCAACCACAAGGGTTGCCCCTACAATGAATCAAAATGAAAACAGGAATGCCTTCGTGATCTCACGCAAATCGCTTTATATCTTGCTGATTGTTATCGCTGTTATTGTTGCGCTGGCCGGGTACAGTGCCATGCCCGATCCCGTTCTGGTGAAAGTGGCCACAGCCGAAATCGGCAATATCGAGGAAACTGCTGCCAACACCCGCGCCGGTACGGTGAATGCCTGCCGCCGTTCGCAAATGTCGCCCACTATCGGCGGCAAGATTGATCGTTTGCCGGTGCGCGAGGGTGACAGGGTGAAGCGCGGCGATTTGCTGCTGTCGTTGTGGAGCGACGATTTGCAGGCCGAGCTGAAACTGGCGCAAAGCGATGCCAGAGCATCGGCGGCCCGCGCCGAAAGCGCCTGTGTACAGGCCGACAATGCCGAGCGTATTGCCAAACGTATGAATACCCTGAGTGAAACCAATGTAGTGTCGGCTGAAGCGGATGAGCAGGCGCAGTCGAATGCCACGGCATTGCGTGCGGAATGCGCCGCAGCCCAGGCCGGTGTAAAGGTAAGCCAGCAACGCATTGATGTGGTGAGCGCGAATCTGCAACGCAGCCAGTTGCGCGCGCCGTTTGATGGTGTGGTGGTGGAAGTGAATGGCGAAGTGGGTGAATACGTAACGCCCTCACCGCCGGGTATTCTGACTTTGCCAGCAGTGGATGTGATTGATAACAGCTGTTTTTATGTAACGGCGCCGATTGATGAAGTGGAT
>JAUPMA010000336.1 GCA_030836935.1 Pseudomonadota bacterium
AAACAATTTCGGCATTGCCTGCCTTACCCGTTGTAATCACGACACAGGAATCATTAGTTGATGTATCACCATCAACTGTAATTGAATTGAACGAGCGGTCAGCTGATGTTCTCAGCATCCGGTCCAGAACTTCCTGCGAGACAGCCGCATCGGTTGCAATAAACGACAACATGGTTGCCATATCAGGATGAATCATGCCCGAACCTTTGGCTACACCAGTAATCGTTGCAGTTTTCCCGTCCAGTTCAAAAGTCTTTGAGATACCTTTCAACAAAGTGTCTGTGGTCATGATGCCGCGAGCAACTTCCATCCAGCCATCTTCATGCAAGGCGGAGTACACGATCGGAATACCCTGCCTGAATTTTTCCAGAGGAATATTTTCACCAATCACACCCGTAGAGAACGGCAACACCTGATTGCTCTCGCAACCCGCCAGCTCCGCAACCATACTGCAGCAAGCTTGCGCGTCATCCATACCACGCGCACCCGTTCCCGCATTGGCATTGCCGGCATTGATTAACAGATAACGTGGAGACCGTGCCGACAAATGACTCTTTGCCACGGTAACAGGTGCCGCACAAAACAGATTTTTTGTAAAAATTGCCGCGCATTGACTGCCAGCCGACAACTCAAACAAAACCAGATCTTTTGAGCCAGCTTTTTTTTTGATACCTGCCGCAATCGCAGCAAGGCGCACACCCTTAACGGGCAACAATTTTTCAGGTTCTTTCAACCCCACCGCCATAACCAGAAACCTCTAATCCAGTTTGCCATGACACTGCTTGTATTTTTTGCCTGATCCACAATAACAGGGATCATTACGCCCGACCTTTTTGTCTGATCTGACAAATGGCTGCGCAACTTCCTCCTCAGCCGATGTCTGCTCATCTCCATGCATGGCATTGATGTCATCGTGCTGATAATGAACTTCTGCGGGTGCACTCTGCTGCTCGCGTTCCAGTGCCTCGATTTCTTCCTGGGTTCGTATTTGCACGCGCGATAACAATGAAACAACTTCCTGTTTTATTTTCACCAGCATTTCGCTGAACATCTCGAACGATTCTCGCTTGTATTCCTGCTTCGGATTTTTCTGCGCATAACCGCGCAGGTGAATACTTTGCCGCAGATAATCCATGGCAGCGAGATGTTCTTTCCAGTGATTATCCAGCACCTGAAGCAGTGCATATTTCTCGAACCTGCGCAGTTCTGTGCTGCCAATCAGTTTTTCCTTATCGGAATAAACCCTGATTATTTCTTCGATTATTCGCTGATGCAGAGATTCTTCATGCAGGCTTTCGTCTTTCTCCAGCCATTCCTTTACAGACAACTTTAACCCGAATATGCTTTCCACGGATTCAACCAGACCTTCCACATTCCATTGTTCTGCCATGCTGCCAGCCGGAATATTTTGCGTGAACAGCAAGGCAATCACGTCTTCGCGCATTGATACGATAGCATCAGATACATCTTCAGCCTGCATGATCTCGTTGCGTTGCGCATAAATAACCTTGCGCTGTTCGTTCGCCACATCGTCGTATTCAAGCAGCTGTTTTCGAATATCGAAATTGTGGCCTTCAACCTTGCGTTGCGCATTTTCGATAGCCCGGGTTACCCATGGATGTTCGATGGCCTCGCCCTGTTCCATGCCAAGTTTTTTCATCAACCCGGCAACACGATCCGATGCAAAAATACGCATCAGGTCATCCTGAAGCGATAAATAAAATCGCGTCGAACCCGGATCGCCCTGGCGCCCGGAACGGCCACGCAACTGATTATCAATACGACGTGATTCGTGACGCTCACTGCCTATTACATGCAAACCGCCAGCGGCCAATACCTGGTCGTGTCTTTGCGCCCACTGTTTCTTGATTTCATCTTTCTCTTCATCTGTCGCATCCATGCAATCCTTTAATTCCATTTGCAGATTACCACCCAGTACAATATCTGTACCACGACCCGCCATATTTGTGGCAATGGTTACCGCGCCTGGCCGTCCGGCCTCTGCAACAATTTGCGCCTCGCGTGCATGCTGTTTTGCATTCAGAACATTATGTTTGATGTTTTGCCTGTTCAGAAGATTTGATAAATATTCTGACGCCTCAATTGAAGCTGTGCCTACCAGCACTGGCTGCATTCTTTTCTGGCAATCCTTGATGTCCTCCGCGATTGCGTTGAATTTTTCGTCCTTGCTGAGAAACACAAGGTCGCCATGATCAATACGCGCAACCGGTTTATTGGTTGGGATAACCATTACTTCCAGTCCGTAAATCTGCTGGAACTCAAAGGCTTCCGTATCGGCTGTTCCCGTCATGCCGGAAATTTTGCTGTATAAGCGAAAATAATTCTGGAAAGTAATAGACGCCAGTGTCTGGTTTTCATTTTCTATATTGACCTTTTCCTTGGCTTCAATGGCCTGATGCAGTCCATCTGACCAGCGACGACCTTCCATGGTACGGCCGGTAAATTCATCAACAATAACAATACGGCCATTCTGTACAATGTAATGCACATCTTTCTGGAACAATACATTGGCGCGTAATGCGGCATTGAGATAGTGCAGAAGATTAATATTGGCCGCACTGTACAGACTGTCATTTTCTGAAATGATGGCTTCGCGCACCAGAATATTTTCAATGGTCTGGTGACCCTGTTCGGTCATGTGTATCTGGCGGTTTTTCTCATCTACCGTGTAGTCACCTTCTTCGTCATCTGATTCTGCACGCTTCAGCTCACTGACAAGCTCGTTAAACTTGATGTGCATGACAGAGTTATCATTTGTCGGTCCTGAAATAATGAGTGGTGTACGTGCTTCATCAATCAGAATGGAATCCACTTCGTCAACAACAGCAAAATACAAATCTCTCTGAACCTTGCCTTCTACTGTAAACGCCATGTTGTCGCGTAAATAATCAAATCCGAATTCGTTATTGGTGCCGTAAACAATATCTGCCGCATAAGACTGTTTCTTGCTGGATGAATCCATACCAGGAACCACAACACCCACGCTCATGCCAAGAAATGCGTACAATTTCCCCATCCATTCGGCATCACGCCTGGCGAGGTAATCATTCACGGTAACAACGTGTACACCCTTTCCTGTCAGCGCATTTAAATAGACAGCCAGTGTTGCAACCAGTGTCTTGCCCTCACCGGTTCGCATTTCAGCTATCTGGCCATTGTGCAGGGCAATGCCGCCAATCATTTGCACATCGAAATGACGCATATTCAAAACACGTTTGCCAGCTTCGCGCACTACTGCAAAAGCTTCCGGCAACAAGGCATTCAATTCTTCACCCTGCTTCAGCCGATTTCGGAACTCGCCGGTTTTTGCACCCAGCGCATCATCACTCAATGCCGAAAACTCTTTTTCAAATACATTAATCCGGGTAACTATCTTGCCGTATTTCTTGACCTGACGATCATTGCGGCTGCCGAAAAACTTGCGCAGCAGGGAA
>JAUPMA010000337.1 GCA_030836935.1 Pseudomonadota bacterium
TGCGGCTGGATGAGCAGGCAAAAACGCTCACCGGATTTGAACATAGGCTCGGTTGATTCCGCCGCATTGAATTCGCTGGCACTGAACTGGCACTGGTTTTTATTGCCCAGCGGCAGCAAGGCCGTTTGCACACTTGGCCCTTGTTTGCCGAAGGCTTGCACTTCGCCGGTGCAAATGGCGATTTGGGTAAGCGGATTGGGTTCGATGCGGTAATCACAACGGCTGTTCACCACCCGCGCACGATGGGTTTGCAGAATGTGATAACTCGCCATTTGTGCATTCACCACCAGTTGCTGGCTGGAAATTTCAATACCGGTGGCTTGTTGAAGAATATCGAGAAACGCCTGTTCGTGTGCCTTGAGCTTGGCCTGCTCGGGGGTGATGTTGGAAATGGCGGCTTCGCCGGTGCCGGTGAAGGTTTGAGCGTTAAGGGTGGCTACAAACAGCAGTAACGGAAGTGCAATTTTTTTCATTCGAGTCGGCCATGACATGGGATGCCGTTTTTATACGGGAATCAGTTGAGACTGGCAACCATCGCCGATGTGAATGCAAGGCACGCACCCCCACCCATCAATCCTCGCCGCGATTGGCACGGCGCAGCTCACGCACCATATCTTCGCTCTCGCCGCCATGACCATCCACCATCTGCGCCTTGCCCTTGGTCAGGTTGGCCAGCATCATCGGCACTTCGATTTCGATGATTTGCTGGGATATCCACTTGTTGTCTTTCGCCCCCATCACCGCTGCCACGGCATCGCCGAAAACGCGCTTGTACTGGAAGCCGGGTTCGCCTTTTTCGTCATTCCAGCTGCATTCGGCATAGGTGCCCATGCGTTCGTTGAGCAGAGTAACGAAAGCACTCTGGTAATCCCGGCCTTTGCCGAGAAGATCCTCGCTGTTCTCCTGCATGTCTTTCACCAGCTTCAGCGCCATTTTGGTGATGAGTTCCTGGCGTTCTTCCTGGGTGAGCTGCCCTGCCACCAGGCGATCGGTTACTGAAAGCAGAAAAGCGCAGGCTTCCTTGATTACATCCAGCCGCATGGACTGGGAATCAGTCTGGAAGTCCTCGTTTTCCATATCCAGTACCAGGCCGGCGGCAACTTTCCAGGCAATGAATGCCAGTGTGCGCGCCCGTTCTTCTATGGATACTTCCTTGCTCTGGTTATGCCATTTGGTGTTAATCCGGAGTCTCACATTAACCTCGAAATAAAAATGAATATCACACTGCGACTCTAACTTGCCATTTACCCACACCCGTTAATGGTTGACTACGCCGCCAGGAAAGCAAAAAGTGTGTAGCATGAATACTGGCAATGGCTATGTTACACCTTTTTGATTTTTCATTGCCGCTCTGATCACGGGGTTTAAGATGGACAGTCTGCAGTCAGTCGTGCAAACCAATTGCCATATTTCAGACGCGCAATATGCCGGCAATTACACCCTGTGCATTTATTTGCTGAAGATGCGTGAATTTTATCGCTGGGAAACACAGCAAACCTTTGGCCAGCCCCTGTCCAATGACGACATCGGCCAATGGCTGACCGGACGTGAACAATTATGGCAACAGCTCGAGAACCGGAACTATGCCGCACTCCATATCAACGGCATGATGATTGATGTATTTGAATCCCGCATTGTCAATGATTTCATCAATCCGCAAAAACTGGTTTACAGCGGCGGCTTCGGTCAATATGGCAAACCGGTTTTCTTTCTCGCCGAATTGCAGCAAAAACATACTCAGGATGATTACACCATTTATGTTTCAGGCCGCGAACTGGCACGCGATCTGGCTGCACCGCCGGGCATGACGCAAGACAAATGCGTGTATATCCGGCGCGAATCACTGCGCCGGTTTATCTGGGAAAAGTTTGAGGAATCACACTGGCACAAAAATGAGAATCCGCTGGCACGCGCACTCGCCGGTTACAATTTCAGCATGCAACCGGAAGCCGCGCTGGAAGACATGACCGACCATGAAATACATACTGTACTCCTGCACGAAATTGGCGAAATCCGCGCAGGACAATTGCTCGGCGAGGAATGGGAACAAATGCTGGCCAGTCTGCCGCGTTCACAGGCTGAACTGATGGCACGCGCCGTGCGCGATCATATTGCCGATGCGTTATCCACCTTGCCTGAACTCATAAATTCAGCCGCCGCTGCACAAATACATTTTTACTTCGCCAACCTGGGCAGCCTGCGCAAACTGATTTTTCCCAGCCTGATGAATGCCTACAAGGACTGGAATAACAGCCATGATGTGTCGGCCATTCGCCGGTTAATTTGCGTTTCACAAACACACTGGCTCAACATGGCGAAAAGCCTGCTGCAATTACATAAAAAGTATGGCAATCAGAGCCATGTTTATATGGAAGCCTTGATCAGGAATAATTACTTGTAGAATGAGACTTTTTCACTTCGTGCAAAAGTCCCGGAATCAACAAAAGATTTCGCACAGATAAACATCAACGCGAATGGAACGAACATGAATTTTATGCCGGCGCATTTGCGGACTGAACTTTCCGTATCAGGCATGAATATCAATTTCCTGGATTTCATTGCCTGTATTTACCACCACTTCACGCGCATCAGGCATTTTGTAAAGGATATACGCTGACATCAGATAGAAGTTGCGCTTGTCTTCCCGGCAGAAAGCATCAACCAGTTTGCTGGCCGCAATCTGGCAGCGCTGGAAATTATCCGGATGATCAATCCAGTAGCGTCCCATTTGCTGGCCACGATCAAACTCATTTTCCATTTCTGAAAAAATTGGA